>JBJOPU010000074.1:0-6748 GCA_046050505.1 Actinomycetota bacterium | reverse complement strand
AGTCGACCGCCGTGCTTGCGACAAGCACAACGGTGTCGCCGGGCACGATCAACCCCAGCAAGATTGTGGTCTCGAGCATGATGAAAAGACCGGCGAGTGCCGTGCGCAGAACTGGGTCCACCCCTTGCACGAGGTTGAGGATCGCGTCGAGCCACTCGTTCACGTCGCGAGCCTACCGATAGGGTGGGACCGCCACCGCAACTGTTCGAAGACCCTCAAGGAAGAGGCATCCGCAATGGTGCGCACCACTGGCCCTGGCCCAAGTTTCACCACGAGTGACGACGGCATTCCCATCTATCGACCCGGCCTCGATGAAGACGCGGATGCTCCGCGCCCCATGCGCCTCGAGCGCGACTCGCTCGGCGAGATGCCGATTCCTGCCGACGCCTACTGGGGAATCCACACGGCTCGCGCACTCGAGAACTTTCCCATCACGCGCCGAGCGCTATCGAACCACCCCAACCTCGTGATCGCCTTGGCGATGGTCAAGCAAGCGGCCGCGCGCGCGAACAAAGAGATCGGCGTCATTCGGGCCGTCCGGGCTGACCTCATCGATCAGGTCTGCCAAGAGATCATCGACGGCGAGCTGCATGACGAGTTTGTGCTCGGTGTGCTGCAGGGCGGTGCCGGCACGAGCACCAACATGTGCGCCAACGAGATCATCGCGAACCGCTGCCTCGAGCTGATGGGCCACGAAAAGGGTGACTACGAGAACTTTCACCCCATCGACCACGTCAACCGCAGCCAGTCGACCAACGACGTGTACCCCACGGCAATCAAGCTCGCCATGGTCTTCAGCCTCAAGAGCCTGCTCGACGAGCACCGCCTGCTGATCGACTCGTTCGCCGCAAAGGGCCAGGAGTTCTCGCAGATTCTCAAGGTCGGCCGCACACAAATGCAAGACGCCGTGCCCATGACTCTGGGTCAAGAGTTCCGGGGGTTCGCGACAACTCTTGGCGAAGACCAAGAGCGACTGAGCGAGATCATTCCGTGGCTCAACGAGATCAATATGGGCGCCACCGCGATCGGCACGGGCATCACGGCCGACCCGCGCTACGCCGAAGCCGTGCGCCGCCACTTGAGTGAGATCTCGGGCTACACGATGGTCACCTCGCCCGACCTCATCGAGGCGACGAGTGACACGGGCATCTTCATGACGGTGTCGGGCACGCTCAAGCGCGCCGCGGTGAAGCTCTCGAAGATCTGCAACGACTTGCGGTTGCTCTCGAGTGGCCCGCAAGCCGGCTTCGGCGAGATCAACCTGCCCGCGCGTCAAGCAGGCAGTTCGATCATGCCCGGCAAGGTCAACCCGGTGATTCCTGAGGTCGTCAACCAAGTGGCGTTCTCGATCATCGGCGCGGATGCCACGGTCACGGCTGCCGTCGAAGGCGGGCAGTTGCAGCTCAATGCTTTTGAGCCCGTGATTGCGACGAGCATCATGCAGTCGCTCGCGTGGATGTCCAATGCCTGCCGCACCTTGCGCCTCAATTGCATCGACGGCATCACGGCCAACAAAGAGCGGTTGCACGAGATGGTCGAGGCCAGTGTCGGGGTCGTCACGGCCCTGACGCCGTACATCGGCTACCAGGAGTCGGCGGCCCTCGCCTATGAAGCCCTCGCGTCGAAGGTGCCGATCCGTCAACTCGTGATCGAGCGCGGCCTCATGACGGCCGAGGAGATCGCGAAGGTGCTCTCGCCCGAACGCCTCAGTGGAGTGGTTCCGGCGACGGGAGCTATTCCGCTGCCGATGGTCGCGCCCGAGAACTAGCGCCGCTCGCTCGACGCACGGGCGGAGGCGCAGCCCGCCAGAGGTGCAGGGTTGCGTAGCTGCGCCATGGCGCCCAGCGTCGGCCCAGCGCGGCTGCCTCGCGCGGGGTCGATGCTGCGCCGTAAGCGCTCAGCGATCGCAGCAGAACGAGGTCGGTGTCGAGCAAGACATCGGGCGAACCCAGAACGCGCAGAGCGACGTAGTCGGCGGTCCACGGGCCGATGCCGGGCATCCGCATCAGGCGATCGCGCAGTTCGGGTGTCGAGAGCCCGACGTCGAGGGTGAGGGCACCGCTCGCGAGCGCGCGTGCGGTGTCAATGATCGTGCGCACGCGCCGCTCGGGGCCCCGCAGTACGCGTGCTCCGTGACGCGCGATCGTCTCGGCGGTCGGAAACCGCCGAAGGGCACCGGGTTCGGCCGAGTCGTCAAGGTCAGCCGCAAGGCGACCGAGTACGGTGCGCGCCGCGGGCAGCGAGATTTGCTGGCCGACAATGGTGCGCACGAGGGTCTCGGCCGGGTCGACGGATCCGGGAATTCGGATGCCCGGGGTCGCCGCGACGAACGGTGCCAGCACGCTGTCGGCACCCAGGGCGGCATCGATGGCCGCGGCGTCGGCATCGAGATCGAACCACCGACGGATGCGCGCCGTGAGCGGGGCGACGTCGGCGAGGGCGGCCAGCCGCGCCGAGACATGCAGCCCGGGCCGCTCGCTGTCGAGGGTCACGCGCACGAACGCTGCGCCGTGCGGAAGCTCAATCCAGCGTTCGACCCCCACGGCGCGCTCGTGGGAGTCGTCTCCCGCTGCCATGATCATGCGCTCTACGTCGGTCACCGCGTGATCGGCGATGTATTTCATCACGCCGTGTCCGTCGAACGGTGCGCGGGCCGCGAGACGCAGGGTCACGGTCGTGCCGTTGGCGTTCTCACCACCGAAAGCGTCTGAGCGCGATGTCACGGCGAACCGCCCGCTTCGGGCAAGCCCGCGAACGTCTGTCGGAGTGAGACCGTAGACCTCTCGAACGGTGTCGTTGAACTGCCGGATGCTTGAGAATCCCGCCGCGAATGCGACGTGCGACGCGGGAAGTTCGGTGCCGGCGAGCAGCGTTCGAGCGGTTTCAGCGCGATGCGCGCGCGCGAGCGACAGGGCACCGGCCCCCAGCTCGTCGGTGAGCACACGCGTCACGTGCCGCGTGCTGTACCCAAGCCGAGCGGCAAGGCCCGTGACCCCTTCGCGCTCGACCACGCCGTCAAGAATGAGGCGCATGGCGCGCCCGACCAGGTCGTCGCGCAGATTCCACTCGGGGTTGCCCGGTACGGCATCGGGTTGGCATCTCTTGCAGGCTCGCAGCCCCGCGTCGTGCGCGGCTGCGGCCGTGGCGTAGAACTTCACGTTGGTCGGCCGCGGGGTGGTCGCGGGGCAACTCGGTCGGCAGTAGATGCCTGTCGAGTGCACGCCCGCGATGAACTGACCGTCAAAACGGGCGTCGCGAGCGGTGAGCACGCGGTAACAACGGTCGTGGTCAAGGTCAGGCACCGGGCCAGCTTGCCAGTCGACGGATGCCCGCACCAGCGGAAATCAGACATCACGGGAACCCTGCCCCTGTCGAGGGCTCGCGCACTACAGTTGCCCTCATGACCGAGCTTGCCGCCCCCGCTGGCGCCCCGACTGAGGTTCGACTCGAAACCCAGGAGGTCGTGCGCGCGGGAATTCCTGTCGTGCCACGTCGCTCGAACGCCGGTCTCGTTGTTGCCGCTGTGATCGGCTTCATTCTGCTCGCGCTCGTGGTGCTCTTTGTGATTGCCTACTTGTTCGTGGGTCTTGGGCCCGCCGGGGTCATCATCGGCGGCATCATGGCGCTCGTGCCGCTTGCCATCGTGTTTTGGGGCATCCGCTGGATTGATCGCTGGGAACCGGAGCCTCGCGGGGCCTTGCTGTTCGCCTTTTTGTGGGGGGCGGGCGTGAGCGTTTTGCTCGCGTTGATCGTCGATGCGGAGATTCAGAGTGTTATCGCCGCCTCGGGCCTCGGCGAGTTCGGCGCCGAGTTCTTCGGCGCGGCGATTCAGGCGCCCATCGTCGAAGAAGTCGGCAAGGGTCTTGGCGTGCTCGTGTTGTTCTTTGCCGTGCGGCGCCACTTCGACGGGCCGGTTGATGGCATCGTCTATGCGGCGTGGGTGGCCGGTGGTTTTGCCTTCACCGAGAACATCCTCTACTTCGGCACCGAGCTGGTGTCGTCGGGTGCCGCGAGCACGGTCGAGGTGTTCTTCATTCGAGGCCTCATGTCACCGTTCGCTCACGTGATGTTCACGGCGTTCATCGGTGCCGCGATCGGTTTCGCGGCGCAACGACCCGGCTGGTTCCGCGGCGTGGTGGGCCTCGTCGTCGGCCTTATTCCGGCGATACTTCTGCATGCCTTCTGGAACGGCGTGCTGTTCTTCATCGACGACTTCTACGGCTACTACGTGCTCGTGCAAGTGCCCCTGTTCCTCCTCGGCGTCTGGCTCGTCGTTCTCTTGCGCCGCAACGAACATCGCATCACCTTTGCGCGGTTGACCGAATACGCCGAGGTTGGCTGGTTTCACCCCGACGAGGTAGCCATGCTTTCGAGCCCGGGTGGTCGCCGCAACGCTATGGCGTGGGCGCGCACGAACGGGGTAGCACCCCTCATGAAGGCGTTTATTCGCGATGCGACCAGCCTTGCCTACGCACGTCACCGCATAGTGACGGACCGCGATGCCATCGGCGCTCGGGCCGACGAGGCCGAGCTGCTGCACCGTGTCGCCGCCTCGCGCCACGCGTTGCGAGGGGGCGACACCGCGGCGTCGCCTGCGGCGTGACGCTGAGAGCTCAGCGGAACGAGCTGAACACGCCTGTCATCCACAGGGCGAGAAAGCCGACGACGATGACGATGCCGACCCACGAAACACCTCGGCGCAGGCGTTTCCCTTGGGGTGCAACCATGTTGGCGGCAAACTCCCCGACGCGCTCGTCGACGTAGCGATCCGTCTGCGTGAGGGTCTTGGCCCCCACGGTTGTGACGATCGAGAGCAAGCGTTGGTACACGCTCGGCTCGGCGAGGGGGAACGCGCGCGCGCTGTAGACGAACATCCACCGATCGACGATTTCGACGTCAAACGGAGCCGCTTCATCGATGAGCAGCGCCATGAGGTCGGGGGTGAAGACGTAGAGCGCGTCTCGCTCATACTCTTTCGGGCAATAGAGCGTGAAGTGCTTGTTGAAGTCACCTTCGAGCGACAGCACTTGATCGCGCGCAAACACCGCAGGCAGGTTCGTCGACCCAAAGAGACCGTTATTGGCGCGCGAATCGAGCAGCATGTGCGGCACCGCACGATCGAGCTGCAGAGCGAGAAACCCCCAGTGATGGGTTGTGCGGTTCTTGCCGCTGCCGGTTGTGTACTGGTAGTTGCCGAAGTCGAGGAAGCGATCATCGGCGGTCCGAAAGTGGTCGGTGACCTTGCGCGATGACCCGAGGGCGAAGATCGCGCCGGGGTACGACGGAGGCGGGCTCACAGACGAATAGAGCAATCCGTTCGCCTCGGCAAACTTCCCCATACGCAATCGCTTGGCCCAATCATGCCGACGGGCGAGCAGGCTGCGCCCGATCACGACGGCGATCACCGGGACGATCACCAGGGGAGGGATGATCCCCAGCAGTTCGATCGGATCAAATTCGCCACTCAGCACGCCGGCTACGAGACCCGCCGACGGCAGCAAGAACGTGAGGCCAAAGGTCAGAGCCGCAAGGCCTCCGATCACCCACCCCACTACCTGGATGATCTGCTGACTCGAACCACCCGGTTGCGCGGCGATGGTCGCACGACGAAAGGCGGCAACCTCGTCGGGGCTCGGTTCGGCGAACAACGGCATGTAGTCGATCGTGCGGTCCACATCGTCATCGTGGCATGCGCCGCCTCTGCGGGGTAGCGATTGGGCGCGTTTTCGCCAGAAACAGACTCGCCGCCCAGTGGCGGGGCGATGCCTCCTGCGCTCCTGGGCGGCGAGTTGATCCGGTTCCAGTGTGCGCTCGCATTCGTCGCCCGTCAATGGGGGGAGGCTTGGCCGCGCCTTGCTTGCTAGCCTGTCGACTGTCGAGCCCCGCTCATCGATGGTCGGGGGCAGAGAGGTAAGGCGCGATGCAGGCGTGCACGGTGTGTGCTGCTCCCGTGCGACCGGGTGCCCGGTTTTGCACGGCGTGTGGCGCGCCGGTTTCTGCGGTGATGCCCTCGTCGCCGCCGGTCGAACCCCTCGCGGTGACGGATATCGCGGTGACGGATGCGCAGCCCGAGCCGGTCGAATCGGTCCCCTCGCGCATCCCGTCGCCGGGCCGTGTCACGGCGCCTCCCGCGCGAAGCGAGTCGGCAACCTGGTCGTTCGTCGCTGGCCTTGCTCCGCTGGTGATCTCGATCGCCGGAAACCTCATCGCCATCCAGTTGGGGGCCGCCGCTCTCGAGCGCGTCGCGGCCGGTGAGACCCAGGGCGCGTGGGCTGGAGTGCTCGTCACTCTCGCGCTCGTGTTTGTTCTCAACGCGGGCCTGCTCACGGTGTGCGCGATCGCGGGCGTTCGCGGTATTCGTGAGACCGGCAATGGCGTGACACGTGGGCGCGGCTTGGCGATTGCCGGCCTCGCAGCGGGCACGGTCAACCTCGTCCTGTGGGTTGCTGGCCTGGTCGTGAGCGTCAACGGACTCGACGCCGCTCTGTCTTAGACCCGGGCTACGGCTAGGCGCACTGGTCGAGCTACGGCCGAGGGCCTCGCGCCGTCAGCGTGAGCTGATCGTGCGAGGCCCTCGTCAGGGAAGGATGGTGACAGTCGCTAGGCGGCCTTCTCGGCACCCTTCTTCGGCGGGAGCGAGAACAGCGTCGCAACACCGATGGCGATCAGGATCCAGCCACCGAAGATCACGAAGGTAACGATCGCGAGCCCGGGGAGCGTGAAGACCACGATTCCACCGATGATCGAG
>JBJOPU010000073.1:0-6779 GCA_046050505.1 Actinomycetota bacterium | reverse complement strand
TTTCTGAGGCAACCATTTATGGCCGCTGGGGTTTCGGACCCGCGGCCTACTGCGCTGACTATCGCATCTCGACGCAGCAGCTGACCGTCACGGCCACTTCGGCGCCCGGTCGCGTGCATCTCGTCGAGCCCCGCACCGTGCGACCGCTCGCGATGGGCATCGCGGAGCGCGCCCATGACCGCATCGGCGGCGAAGTGCCGAGTGACGACCTGCACTGGGATCGTGCCTTTGCCCTCGCCGCACGCACCGCCTCGCACGCGCCGAAGCTGCGGGCCGCGCGGTACGACGACGAGCACGGAAAGCCGCAGGGCTTCGTGCTCTACTCGGTCAACGAGCACGCGAGCGACTTTTCGGCTCACACGCTCACGGTCGAGCACCTGTGTGCCGCGACCGATGACGCGCTCACGGCGCTCTGGCACTTCGTGCTGGATCAAGACCTTGTGTCGACCGTGGTCGCCGAGTTGCGCCCCGTCGACGAGCCGCTCGAGTGGATGGTGTCGAATCCGCGCGCGGTCGAGACCATTGCGCGGCGCGAACACCTGTGGCTGCGCATTCTCGACGTGCCCGCCGCGCTCACGGCGCGCCGTTATGCCGCCGCCGACTCGGTGGTGCTGCGGGTGAGTGACTCCCTCGGTTTCGCGACGGGCGAGTGGATGCTCACGACAACCCCCGACGGCAACGCCACCGTCTCGGCCCACGCCGGCGACCCGCACGGCGCCGCCGTCATCACGCTCGGGGTCGAGGCGCTCGGCTCGCTGCTGCTCGGCGGAACCCCCGTCGAGGCGCTGCGCATTGCCGGCCGCCTGGCCGAGGGATCACCCGGCTCAGCGGCGCGCTTTGCCGCGATGCTGCACGTGCCGCGCGCCCCGTGGCTCAGCACCTGGTTTTAGGCGCGTACTGACTCTTTACGCGGCGAGTCCGCGTCGCTGTGCTGAAGCGCTACGCGGCGAGCCCGCGTCGCTGCAGCAATGGTTCGATCACCGCGTCGCGCCCGCGGAACTCGCGGTAGGCCTCGAGCGGGTCACGCGTGCCACCGATGCCGAGCACGTACTCCCGGAACCTGTCGCCGTTGGCGCGCGTGAGCCCGCCGTTCTGCTCGAACCACTGCACGGTGTCCGCGTCGAGCACTTCGCTCCAGATGTAGCTGTAGTAGCCGGCGTCGTAGCCGCCCGAGAAGGTGTGGGCGAAGTACGTGCTCGAGTAGCGGGTGGGCACGGCCGGGTTGTCGAGACCCACGCGCGCGAGCGCCGCGGCTTCGAACGCGGCAACATCCGTCACGGCAGCGGCCTCAGCCGCGCTGAGCGTGTGCCAGGCCTGGTCGAGCAGCGCTGCGGCGAGGTACTCGCTCGTCTTGAAGCCCTCGCCCCAGAGCTGCGCCGACCGCACGCGATCGAGCACCTCGGCCGGAATCGGCTCGCCGGTTTCGTAGTGCACGGCGTAGTCGTTGACGATCTCGGGCCAGAGCATCCACATCTCGTTGACCTGGCTCGGGAACTCGACGAAGTCGCGGTAGACGTTCGTGCCCGTGAATCGGGGGTAGGTGACGTGCGCGAACAGCCCGTGCAGCGCGTGCCCGAACTCGTGGAAGAACGTGTTGACTTCGTCGTAGGTCAGTAGCGTCGGCTCGCCCGCGGCGGGCTTGGGCACGTTGAGATTGTTGACGACGACCGTCGGATGCTCGAGCAGCGTGTTCTGCCCGATGAGCTCGTTCATCCACGCGCCGCCGCGCTTGCTGTCGCGCGTGTAGAGGTCGAGCAGGTAGAGCCCGAGCTCGGATCCATCCTCGTTGTGCACCTCGAACACCCGCACCTCCGGGTGGTATCCCTGCAGGTCGGTGCGCTCGGTGAAGGTGATGCCATAGACCTTCGTCGCGGCCGCGAATACGCCCTTCTGCAGCACGCGCTCAGCCTCGAAGTAGGGGCGCAGCTCGCTTGTGTCGACGTCATAGTCGGCCTTGCGCACCTTCTCGTTGGAGAAGGCCCAGTCGTGGGCTTCGATGGGGTGACCCGCGAGGGCTTCGAGCTTGGCTTGCTCGGCGGCAGCGTTGCGCGCGGCGGCGGGGGCCAGGCGCTCGAGCATGGCGGCAACGCGCTCGGGGTTCTTCGCCGTCTCGTCGGCGGTGACGAACGCCGCGTGGTTGGCGAATCCGAGTAGCTCAGCGCGCTCGGCCCGAAGCCGTGCGATTTCGAGCAACACCGGTCGGTTGTCGTGGTCGCCCTCACGTGAACCGCGCGCCCGTGAGGCGGCCATGATGCGTTCGCGCACCTCACGGTTCGTGAGGCTCTCGAGCCAGGGGTGGCCTGTCGGCAGCACGAGCGTGACGAGGTACTTACCGTCGAGCCCGCGATCGGCGGCCGCTTGCGCGGCGGCGCTCAGTTCGCCGGGGGAGAGGCCCTCGAGTTCAGCGGCGTCGTCGATCACGAGCGCGAGCTCGTTGGTGTCGGCGAGCAGGTTCTTCTCGAAGCGGGTTTCGAGCGTCGAGATGCGCGCGTTGAGCTCGCTCAGCCGCGCCTTCTGCTCGTCGTCAAGGCCCGCACCCGCGAGGGTCATCTCGGTGTAGTACCGCTCGACGAGGTAACGCTGCTCGTCGGCGAGGCCCAGCGAGTCGAGCTGCTCGTGCAGCTGTGCGATGCGCCAATAAAGCGCAGAGTCGAGCTTGATGGCGTCTTCGTGCGCGGCGAGCTTGGGGGCGAGCTCTTCTTCGAGCGCGTTCGTGACGTCATTCGAGTCGGCCGAGGCCTTGTTGTAGAACACGCGCAGCACGCGCGTGAGCAACTGGCCGCTCTCCTCGAGGGGCACCATCGTGTTGTCGAAGTGCGGCATGTCACGCCGGCGGGTGATGTTCTGAATCTCGGCGAGTTGCTCGGCCATACCTTGCTCTATCGCGGGGGCGTAGTGCTCGTCGCGAATCTCGGCGAACGGCGGCAACTGGTACGGCAGGGAGCTCGCGGCAAAGAACGGGTTCGACATGGCTCCAGCTTACGCCCGAGTGTGCAAAGAATTCTCTGCAAAGATTTGCTTGCAAAGAAACCTTTGCATTGCTACGGTGGGGGCATGGCAACCGAGAGCGACATGGAGTCCGGCGCAGAGTCTGGCGCAGAGTCCGGCGCAGAGGCGAACCGCATTGCTGACCTCGACGGTCTCAAGGCGCTCGCGCATCCCTTGCGCATGCAGATCATCGAGGCGCTTTCGACGCACGGTGACGACACGGCGAGCGGATTGGCCGAACGACTCGGCGAATCGAGCGGGGCGACCAGCTACCACTTGCGTCAGCTCGAAAAGCACGGCTTCGTTCGTGAGGTTGCCGGTCGCGGTACGGCTCGCGAGCGGTGGTGGGAACGCGTGCCCGGCCCCATTCACATCGGCAGCGATGAGCTTGACAGCAGTGAAGCCGCCCGGGCCGCGTCGCGCGTCATCATGCGCGAGTGGCTGCACCACCGCGAAGCGGGCGTGCGCGACATCATCGACCGCGGCCACGATGTGCTCTCGCCCGAGTGGCGTGATGCCACGGCCTTGCAATCCACGAGCGTGCACGTCACTGCGGCGCAATTGAGCGCACTCAACGAGCAGATCAATGACCTGCTTGTTGCTTTTGCTCGCGAGCACCGCGGTCAACGCGTGCCGGGTTCGCGGCCCGTGCAATTGCAGTACTTCGGTTTTCCCGTTCTCGACGGCATCGAGATTCCGGCCACCACCACCTCCCAGAACAGGGGCTGATCATGACCACGATTTCGCTCACCGTGTGCGACGCGACTCCTCGGGAGTCGACGCTGCGCAAGCTTGCCCTCTCGACGGGCGTCGCGCTCGTGCGCTGGGCGCACCGCCGCCCGTTGCCACCGACGCACGAGCAGCAGGCCCTACGGCTCGCAGCCCAGCGCGCCACGGCACAGCAGCGCGACAGCCTGCGGTACGGCATCACGCAGTAACGCCCCCTGCGGTTCGCTCAGCGCGGGGTGTCGCCGTTCTCGATCGTTACGGTGCCGTCATGGGCAACGCGGATGACCGTTCCGTCGTCGAGCTCGACGACGGGTCGCCCTTCGAGCCACGTGAGGGTCCAGCGCCACAGCGTCGTGTCATAGCCGAGCAAGTCGCCCTCGACGGCACGAACCGCGGCAACGACGTCAGGGCTCAGTCGTGCTGGCGTTTCGCCACCGACCGCCCACCGGGTTCCGAGCTGCATGGCTTAGACCTCCCACTCGTACGTGACCCAGCTGGCGCGCGTCGCCAAGCGGTCGTACACGCGCTGGGCGCGCTCGTTGTCGGCTGCCGTGATCCAGCGCACCGTGCCGCCCCCGTGGGAGCGCGCGTGGGCGGCGACTGCCTCGAGCAGGGCAGTCCCTGCGCCCGAGCCGCGCACTTCGGGCACGGTGTAGAGGTCGTCGAGAAACCATCCGGGGCCGGCCGTGAAGGTGTCGGGCTGCTCACGCACGTGCGCAAAGCCCACGACCTCGGCATCGAGTTCGGCAACGAGGCAGACAAGCGGATGCTCCGCATCCGTCAGCCACGCCCACACGCCGTCGAGCACCGCGTCGTCGAAGGCCGTCTCGTAGAAGACGCCGTACGCGGTGAAGAGCTCGCGCCACCGGGCGGCATCACGCGCCTCGTTAGGTCGGATGGTGATGGCACTCGTCACGGCTCAGGCCTCCGGTTGCTCGCCGAGTTCGATCGAGACGACCGCGACCTCATCAGCGGCCTCGAAGGTCAGGGACTCGATGCGACCGACGGCGGCAAGGTCACCCGCCGCGAGCTCGAGCAGCGATGGGCCTGCGATGACGGCGCTCGTGACGGGCGTTTTCTGCGAGGCCTTGGCGTCGGTCTTGGCGCGTCGGATGCCGATGAGCGCTTGTGAGACGAGCGGCAGCAGGCCGCCGTGCTGAGCGTCGACGCCGAGCTCGTCGACGGTCGGCCACGGTGACGTGTGCACCGAGGTCTCGTGCGTCCAACTCCACACCTCTTCGGTCGCGAAGGGGATCACTGGAGCAAACAGACGCACGAACACGTCGATCGCGAGCTGCAGCGCCGTGACGGCGCTCGCCTGACCGGCCTCGCCTTGAGCTCCGTAGGCGCGTTCCTTTACGAGCTCGAGGTAGTCGTCGGTGAAGGTCCAGAAGAACTGCTCCGCCACTTCGAGTGCCCGGGCGTGGTCGTACTCGTCGTACGCGCGGGTCGCCGTCGCGACGACCTCGCCCAGGGTCGCGAGCATGTCGATGTCGAGCGGCTCGGTCACCGCATCCGGACCCGTCACGGCACCGGCGGGAGCCTCGAAGGAGTACACGAACTTGGCGGCGTTGAGAACCTTGATCGCGAGTCGGCGCCCGATCTTGATTTGCTTGGGGTTCTGCGGGTCGAACGCGGCATCGGTGCCGAGGCGCGACGATGCGGCCCAGTAGCGCACCGCGTCGCTACCGTGCTCGTCGAGCATGCCCGCCGGGGTCACGACATTGCCCTTCGACTTCGACATTTTCTTGCGGTCGGGGTCGACGATGAAGCCCGAGATGCCCGCGTGCTTCCACGGAAGGCTGCCGTGTTCGAGTTCGGCCCGCAGCACGGTTGAAAACAGCCACGTGCGAATGATGTCTTGGCCCTGACTGCGCAGGTCATACGGAAACACGAGGCCAAAGAGCTCGGGGTCGTCTTCCCACTTGCCGGCGATTTGCGGCGTGAGGCTCGACGTGGCCCACGTGTCCATGATGTCGACCTCACCGATGAAGCCGTTCGGTTGGCCGCGCTGCGCTTCGTCGTAGCCGGGCGCGGGCATCGAAGCCGGGTCGACGGGCAGCTGGTCTTCGCTCGGCACGATGGGGTCGCCCGTGGGCTCGCCCTCGGCGTCGAGGCGGTACCAGACGGGAATCGGCACGCCGAAGAAGCGCTGGCGCGAGATGAGCCAGTCGCCCGAGAGGCCGCCGACCCAGTTCTCGTACCGCACCCGCATGAAGTCGGGGTGAAACTCGATCTCGCGGCCGCGCTGCAGCAAGCGAGCGTTGAGGTCTTCGTCGCGCGCGCCGTTGGCGATGTACCACTGGCGGGTCGTGACGATCTCGAGGGGCTTATCGCCCTTCTCGAAGAACTTGACGGGGTGCGTGATGGCGCGCGGTTCGCCCACGAGATCGCCCGACTCGCGCAGCAGCTCGACGATGCGGGCCTTTGCGCTGAACACCGTCTTGCCCGCGAGCTCGGCGTAGGTCTCGAGCGCGGCGCCCTCGATGCCCTCCGGGGCCTCGGCGAGAATGCGGCCGTCTTTGCCCAGAATCGGGCGCAGCCCTAAGTCGAGTTCGCGCCACCACACCACGTCGGTGACGTCACCGAACGTGCAGACCATCGCGATGCCCGAACCCTTGTCTTGCTGCGCGAGGTGGTGCGCCACAACGGGCACCTCGACACCAAAGAGCGGCGTGCGCACAGTGGTGCCGAAGAGCGGTTGATAGCGAGGGTCATCGGGATGTGCGACCAAAGCAACACACGCCGGAATCAGCTCGGGGCGCGTCGTCTCGATGTCGATCGTCGTGCCATCCGGCGCGTGGAACGACACCCGGTGGAAGGCTCCGGGCATCTCTTTGTCTTCGAGTTCAGCCTGCGCGACGGCGGTGCGGAACGTAACATCCCACAGCGTCGGGGCGTCAGCACGGTAGGCCTCGCCGCGCGCGAGGTTGCGCAAGAAGGCCCGCTGGGCTGCGCGCTGGGCGTCATCGCCGATCGTGCGGTAGGTCTGGCTCCAGTCGACGCTCAATCCGAGCGTGCGCCACAGGTCTTCGAACTGCTTTTCGTCTTCGACCGTCAGT
>JBJOPU010000072.1:0-6782 GCA_046050505.1 Actinomycetota bacterium | reverse complement strand
ATCGAGGCCGTTGCTCGCGGGATTCCCGCACTGGTGCTGGGTGACTATGGCGTGGGTGATGAGCAACTCAACGGCATCTTTGAGACAAGCGGGTTGATCGGCTCGACAGCAGACCTCGAAGCCGCGCAGTTCTTCGACGTCGATGCCGCGTGGGCGCACCGCAACTATCTGCACGACGCCCACGACGACGATGCACACGCGATGCTCGCGTCATGCGTTGAGCAGCACGCACGAATGCCCCTGGTGACGCGCGTTCCGCGCCGGTCGACGACGGGTGGCCCGCTTCGTCGGGCGTGGGATCGCCGCACGGCTCTCGGTCGACACGACGGCCGCCCGTGGGGTGCGGTCGCGCTCGCGATCGGCGTTCCCGCCCGGGCGTTCGTGCGCGCCGCTCGTAAGCTCGGGGCGTGACCGACTCACCCGCCGCACGTGCCCTGCCACTCAGTCGAGCGGTCTGCCCGACTCTCGACTGGCGCGAGCAAAGCTCCTCGACCAACACCGAGCTCGTCGCCGGCGCGCTCAGCCTGCCAGACCTGGCTGTCGTGGCCACGGACAACCAGACGGCCGGTCGCGGGCGGCTCGATCGCGTGTGGTCGGCGGCACCGGGGGCTGCCCTTGCGGTGTCGGTGATCGTGCGCCACGACGCATCGGGCCACCCTGATCCGCGTCGATTGGGCTGGTTGCCCCTCCTTGCCGGCGTGGCAATGGCACGAGCCGTCCGTTCGCTGGGCGTCAGCGCCGCCGGCCTGAAGTGGCCGAACGATGTCCTCACCACGACGGCCGATGGTGAGCGCAAATTGAGCGGAATCCTGACCGAGCTCACGGCTGATGGCGTGGTGATCGGAGCGGGACTCAACCTGACGATGTCGCTCGACGATCTGCCGGTGCCGACCGCAACATCCCTCTCGCTGATGGGGGTGCCGACGGATGCTGCGCTCACCGACCGCGCCCTCGCCGCCTATCTGCGCGAGCTCACAGCCCTCGTGTCTCAGTGGCGCGCCACGACTGAGCTGAGCGCCCTCCGTGCCATCGTCGAGCCCGAACTGCACACGCTCGGCCGAGCGGTGCGGATTGATCGGCCGGGCCTGCCGATGCTTCTCGGAAGTGCCGAGGGTCTCGACGACGACGGACGACTGCTCGTGCGCGCGGCGGATCCGATCGACGGAGTCATCGCCGTGGCTGCGGGTGACGTGACGCATCTGCGATATGAATAGGGCATGACGGGCGAAAACCGCGTTCCGGAGCGGGCGATCGCCCGCCTGCGCCCGCATGCTCGTGCGCTGACGTGGCCCGCGATCGCTCTCATTGTGGTCGTCGGTGTGGGGACGTATGCCGCTCTCGCGTTCGACGAGCTGTGGCAGAGCCTCACGGTGCTGGCGGGGGCGATCACGGCAGCCACGCTCTTTTGGGTGCTGCCGTTGCTGCGCTGGCTGAGCACGCAATACCTGATCACGACGAGGCGTGTCGTGCTGCGGAGTGGCCTCTTCGTTCGTACACGCCACGAGGTGCTGTTGAGCCGGAGCTACGACGTGACGGTGCGTCAGGCGGGGTTGCAACCCGCTTTTCGATCGGGTGATGTGCTCATCACCACCGGAGCCGATCGGCCCGTCGTGTTGCGGGATGTTCCGCACGCAGACCTCGTGCAACGCGTTCTCGGAGATGTCATGGAGGCCAGTACGACCTCGATCGCCACGATCCGCCGCCCGACCGAAACCACCGACCCCGCGTTCCGGCGCGATCGATCAGGCCGCTGACTCACCGAGGTCATCGGGCAAGGGTTGCGGCGCTCGCCGAGGGTGAAATACCCAGCCTCGGTAGAGCGTGAATCGGAAGGCGCTGCCGAGCGCGAGACCGACGACGTTAGAGGCGATGTTGTCGGCGAGCAGGCTCGTGAAGCCCAGAACATAGTGCGAGATCACAAGGCACCCCACGGCGATGAGCATTCCGCCGACACTCACGATGGCAAACTCCAGGGCCTCGCGCGCCGCGGGGCGGCGCTGCTCGAGGCGGAAGGTCCAGTGCCGGCTGCCGATCCAGTTGACCGCGATGGCGACCGAGGTCGAGAGCACTTTGGCGATGACGGGCCCCTCAGCGATCATGGCCGGGTCCAGTACCGTCACCCGCAAGAGGTTGAAGATGGCGACGTCGACGACCACCCCGATGAGTCCGACGGTGCCGAATCGGGCCAGCTGTGCCAAGAGGGTGCGCATCGTTCCTAGGGGCGTCGGGGCGGGGGGCTCGCGGTCGGCCAGAATAGAGGTGAGTCGTCCGCAGTCTAGTGAGGAGCATCCATGCCCGTTGTCGGGGTCATCGGAGGGGGCCAGCTCGCACGAATGATGATTCCTGCGGCGGTGGGCCTGGGCATTGAACTTCGCATACTGGCTGAAGCGCCCGACGCGTCAGCGCGCCTGGCGGCGACGGCGGTCGGCGACTATCGCGACGAAGCGACCGTGCTGGCGTTCGCGCGGGAGTGCGACGTCATCACCTTCGACCACGAGCACGTTCCGCAGCCGGTGCTGCGAGCGCTTGTTGCCGCGGGTGCCGCCGTGCATCCGGGGCCGGATGCCCTGCTCTACGCGCAAGACAAGCTCATGATGCGCGAGCGCTTGTTGCAGCTCGGCGTGCCGCAGCCCGACTGGGCGCGCGTAGAGTCGGCCGACGATGTGGCCACATTCCTCGCTGACCACGGTGGCCGGGCCGTCGTGAAGACGCCGCGCGGAGGCTACGACGGCAAGGGTGTGCGCGTCATCGACGACGCCGCGCAGGTGGCTGACTGGCTCGCCGATGGCGCGCTCTTGGCCGAAGAGCTTGTGGCATTCGAGCGCGAGCTCGCACAGCTCATCGCGCGCCGCCCGAGCGGAGACGCACAGCTGTGGCCGCTCGTCGAGACGGTGCAAAGCGGGGGAGTGTGCGCCGAAGTCATTGCACCGGCACCCCAGACAACCGACGCACAGCAACGCGCCGCGGCCGAGATTGCCACGTCCATCGCGCACGGCCTCGGCGTCACGGGCGTACTCGCCGTCGAACTCTTTGCGGCCACGGATGGTCGCGTTCTCGTCAACGAGCTCGCCATGCGCCCGCACAACAGCGGCCACGTGACGATTGACGGTTCGGTCACGAGCCAGTTCGAACAGCACCTGCGCGCCGTTCTTGACTGGCCGCTCGGTGACACGTCACCGCTCGCGCCGTGGGGCGTCATGATCAACGTCTTTGGCAGCCTGCCCGACGAGAAGATCGCCGCGGCGCTGGGGCACCAGTCGACCGCCAAAGTGCACGCCTACGGCAAGGGCCCGCGTGCGGGGCGGAAGGCGGGGCACGTGACGGTGATCGGTGCCGAGCTCGACGACGTCGTCTACCGTGCGCGCGCCGCGGCCAGCCACTTCGATGCCTGAGTCCTACCCTGGAGGCATGAACTCACCCCTCGTCGCCGTCGTTATGGGCTCCGATAGCGACTGGTCGGTCATGCAGCGCGCGGCCGAGGCGCTCGACGAATTGGGCGTCAACTACGAGGTCGAGGTGTTGAGTGCGCACCGCACTCCCGACGCGATGATCGCCTACGGGCGAGCGGCAGCGGGGCGCGGCATCCGTGTCATCATCGCCGGTGCCGGTGGCGCTGCGCACTTGCCCGGCATGATTGCGAGCGTGACGACGCTGCCCGTTGTGGGCGTTCCCGTTCCTCTCGCGACGCTCGATGGCCTCGACAGCCTGCTGAGCATCGTGCAAATGCCCGCGGGCATTCCCGTGGCCACGGTGTCGATCGGCGGCGGGCGCAACGCTGGTCTTCTCGCGGCGCGCATCATCGGGTCGACGGATGCGGCCGTAGCCGAACGCCTCACCGCCTTTGCCGCCGCACTCGAATCCGCCGTCGCCGAGAAGAACGCCGCGTTGAAGGCGTCGATCGGCGCCCCGTCGGCACCGTGAGCCACACCTCGCCCCTGCGCCATCCCGACACGCGCGACCCTGAGGTCATGAGCCGCCGGGCGTGGTGGCTGTTGGGGCTCAATCTGCTTGTGCCGGGCAGTGCCCAGCTGCTCGCCGGTAATCGTCGCTGGGGCCGATTCGCCGTGGGGGCGACGTTCACCCTCTGGGCGGTCGCCGCTGCCGCTCTGGTGTTGTTCTGGCTCTGGCGGCCCGCAGCGCTCACGCTCGCGACCAACATCGTGGTGTTGTGGGTCGCGCAGCTCGGGCTCATCTTCTATGCCGCGCTGTGGCTTGCCACGACGCTCAACGCATTTACACTCGTGCGACTCGTGCGCACCCAACCGCATACACGACTGCCCATTGCGATCTTCACCATCGTGAGCCTTGTGCTCACGGTCGGAACAGCGAGCTACGCGGCCGTCATCACGGGCGCCGGTCGTGATGCCCTCAGCACGGTTTTCGCCAACGGCTCGATCGTTGAACCGATCGACGGCCGCTACACGATCCTGCTCTTGGGCGGCGATGCCGGTGCCGACCGCATCGGCTTGCGCCCCGACAGCATGACGCTTGTGAGCATTGACGCGACAACGGGCGCGGTCACGATGGTGGGCATCCCGCGCAATCTGTACAACGCGCCGTTCAGCGAGGGCTCCCCGCTGTGGGATGCGTGGCCGAATGGTTTCGACTGCGGAGACGATTGTCTGCTCGCCTACCTGTATCCGTGGGCCGCTGAGCACCCCGAGCTTTACCCCAACGCCGAGAAAGAGGGCAGCACGCCCGCGATCGAAGCCATGCGTGATGCGGTCGAAGGTGTCACCGGCTTGCCGGTTCAATTCACGGTGCTCATCGACATGGCCGGTTTCGAGTCGCTCATCGATGCTCTTGGCGGTGTGGTGGTGACCGTGGAGAAACCGGTGACTCTCGGCATTAACGGTGGCCCGGTCGTTGGTGAGATCGCGGTGGGCGAGCAGCGCATGGACGGCTACACGGCCCTCTGGTACGCCCGCAGCCGATACGAACTCACCGACTTCGACCGCATGGAGCACCAGCGCGACATTCAAGAGGCGATGCTGCGACAACTCGAGCCAGGCATTGTGCTCACCCGCTTCCAGGCGATCGCGGAGGCATCGAGCGATCTCGTGCGTACCGACATTCCCCAGTCGATGCTGGGTGTGCTCAGCGATCTCGCCGTGCTCTCGCGCGAGCACGAGATCGTGCGCCTCGAACTCGTGCCGCCGTTCATCGACAACGTCGAGCCCGACTTCGAACTGGCGCGGGCGAGCGTCGCCACGGCGGTTGCCCCGCGACCAACCCCCACGCTAACGCCCTAGCAGCGGCGGGATGCGGGGCTAGAGGTCAGCGTGCAGCTGCCACGATTTCTCGGCCGAGTCGCGCCAGCTGAAGGCACGGGCACGATCGCGCCCACGCACGGTCAACTCGGCCGCGAGCGCGGAGTCGTCGAGCACCGAACGCACGGCTTCGGCAAGTCGCTCGGGGTACCCCTCAGCGTCGTCGCGAGCAACAACCACCCCGGCATCGCTGCACACCTCACGCAAGGCGGGCGTGTCGGAGTGCACGACCGGCGCGCCGAGGCTCATCGCTTCGAGAGCGACGAGGCCCGACCCCGCCGACATGGCAGGCACGGCGACGACAGCCGCTCGCGAGTACGCCACGGCCAGATCGGTCTCGCCGAGCACCCCCAGCGCATGAACGCGCGAGCGGTCGAATGACGGGTCGAGGTCACGCACCAGGGTGTCGAGTTCGTCGGGGCTCACGCCAACGAGCAACAGGGGAACCTCGGGCGCGTGGGGGCCAGCCGCGGCCCGCACGAGAGCAGGGATTCCGCTGAGCCCGTCGAGTCCGCCCACGGCGAGGACATACCGCTCAGGCAGGTCGAGGGCGGCCGCGTGCGAGTCGCGACTGGGGCCCGGGTCGAGTGAGGGGCTCACCGCCGCGGCAATCACCCGAACGCGGTCACCGAGGTTGAGGGCTGTCGACAGGTCATCAGCGACGGCGTGCGTCGGTACGACGATGGCGTCGGCATAGCGCTCGGCGCGCTTGGCCATGGCGCGCGTCCAGGCGACGGTTCGGCTCGGCAGGGTTTCGGGGTGGGTGAACGCCGCGGTGTGATGAATAGTGACGACGGTCTGTTCGCCGGGCGCGTTGATGCGGTCGTGACGGTAGAGCGGAGCGAAGAGGCTGGGCGCGTGAACCATGCCGGCCCCGGGCAGGCGGGTAAACCCATGTTGCCACGCCGCGGCAAGCTGGCGACGATCGAGCGCGCTCTTGAAGAGGTCGCTCAGGCCGGGCAGCTGGTGCTCAATGCGCTCGTACTCGCTGGGCGGCGACGATGCCACGATGCCGGCAACATCGCAGCCGCGCGGCGCGGTCTCGATGAGAGCTCGCGTGAGCTCAAGCGCGTAGCGACCGATGCCGCTCGGCACCGGATCGCCCACCTGGTCAAGCACAACCCGCAGGGTGGTGAGGCTCACGTGAACACTCCCTCTGCCATTGCTTCGTCGAGCGCCGCACGCCAGGGGCGCATCGGCTCGAGGCCAAGGCGGGCCCACCCATCGTGCGCAAGCACAGAGTTGGCGGGGCGTCGAGCAGGGCGCGCGAACTGCGCACTGTCGGTCGGTGCGACTGTATCAGGGTCGCCACCGAGGTTCTCGACGATCGCTTGGGCGAAACCCTGCCACGTGGTGGCCCCGGCGTTGGTGCCGTGCAGCGTGGCCGAGCGCACACCGGCGTCGAGCATCCGCACCGTCTGCTCGGCCAGGTCGCGGGTCCACGTGGGCTGGCCGTGCTGATCGTTGACCACGGTGAGCGTGCCGTGCTCGCGATAAAGCCGCATCATTGTG
>JBJOPU010000071.1:0-6805 GCA_046050505.1 Actinomycetota bacterium | reverse complement strand
ACGGCCGAAGCCGCCCAGACGCTCGCGATGTAGCCCTGCACTTTGGCGCGCTCTTCGAGCGAGTAGATGTCGCCCGCGATCGTGATGGCCATCGGGCCGATCGCTCCCGCCCCGATGCCCTGCACGGCGCGGAAGGCGATGAGCGCGGGCATGCTCCACGCGAGGCCGCACAAGATCGAGCCGACAAGAAAAAGCCCGATGCCGATGAGAATGATGGGCTTACGGCCGACCATGTCGCTGAACTTGGCGAACAGGGGCGTCGACACGGCCTGCGCGAGCAAGTAGATCGAGAACAGCCACGGGAACAACTCGAACGAGCCCAGCTCGGCCACGAGGGTCGGCACGGCCGTCGCGAGAATGGTGGCGTCGATGGCCACGAGCCCGGTCGTCACCATGATGGCGAGCAAAATGGGGCCACGCTCTGAGCGCAGGCCAACAGCGGCAGTCGAGGTCACGTCTGCGACCATAACCCCATGCTCCCGGAACTCGGCTGGATGCCGCGCCTCGCCGCCGCCCTGCTCGCCCTCGGGTTGCTCACCCTCTTGGTCGTGCGGGCGGTGCGCAAAGACCGCCGCGAGTTCTCACGCTTTCGGCGCTACCGTTCAACGGCCCGCCGTCAAGCGATGATGCGGCGCTGGCTCATCGAGTCGGCGGTGCTGTTTGGCGGATCGTCGGCGGTCGTCCTGCTGTTGACCTGGCCCGTCGTCACTCCCCTGCTGGGCGCCGCCCAAGTCGTGCCGCCGATTGCCTGGCTACGGGATGCCCTCGCGGGCGGCCTCGGCATCGGACTGCTGATCGGCGCCGGTGTGGGCCTCGTGCTGCTCACGTGGCTCGGCGTGCGCGGTGCCCGCCGCGAGGGTGGCGTCATCATGCTCGGCGACATCGCCGCGCTCTTGCCGCGCAACCGCCCCGAGCTCGCGTGGGGAGCTGCCCTCTCCGTCAATGCGGGCATCGTGGAAGAGCTGCTCTTTCGCTTCGCCTTGCCCGCCTTGCTCGTGATCGTCACGGGCGAACCCGTCAGCGCTTTTCTGCTGGCGGCGCTCGTGTTTGGGGCCCTGCACGCCTACCAGGGCTGGGCCGGCGTCGTTGCAACGACCGTCGTTGGGCTTCTCTTCACGGTGCTCTATGTCGCGAGCGGCAGCATCGTGCTCGCCATGCTCGTGCACGCATTGTTCGATCTGCGCACGCTCGTCGTCATTCCGGTCGCTGTGTACCGCGTGCACACGGTGCCCGGCTCGGTGCGGTTTCCGAAGCCGCTCGCCGTAGCGACCCGCGCGGCGACCTCTGCGGATTCTGCTGCGGCGACGGAAGCCGTGTCTGACCAGACTTGACCAGACCTATACCCACTCCTATCCTCGTCTCATGACCGTCACCGTCAACATCTACGAAGCAAAGACGCAGCTCTCGAAGCTCGTCGCGCGCGCCGAAGCCGGCGAGCGCATCGTGATCGCGCGCAACGGACGGCCGGTCGCCGAACTCGGGCCCGCGGGGGGCATTACGGTCAAACGAGAGCCGGGGGTGCTCGCCGGAAAAGTCTGGATGGCCGACGACTTCGACGACTTCACCGAGCAAGACGAGCGCGACTGGTACGGCGAGTGAGGGCGCTTCTCGACACGAACGCTCTTCTCTGGTGGTTCCATGAGCCAGGCCGGCTGAGCCGTGCACAGTACGAGACGATTGCCGACGAACGGCATGACATCGCCGTGTCGTCCGTCACCGTCGCCGAGATCTCGATCAAGTCCTCGATCGGCAAGCTCACCGGCGTCGAGGGAGTCACCGAGTGGATCGCGCAGCAGGGTTTTCGTGAGCTACCGTTCGCGAACCGGCACGCGCTCGAACTGGCCACCCTGCCGATGGTGCACCGCGACCCGTTTGACCGCATGCTCGTCGCACAGTGCATGGCCGACGACCTCGTGTTCATCACGGGCGATCGAAAACTGAGCGACTACCCGATCACCACGATCACGTAGCCGCGGGCGCGGCTTCGGAGGCGTAGAGGTTCGTCAGCACCTGACCGACCCACGCCACGAGGTCGTCGTCGGCGGCATCTTTCGGCAGGGGAACCGTCGCGACTCGCTGCTGCCCGAACCACTTCGACCCCGGGTACATGCGCTGGAGGCGCAATTGCCGCGAGTCGGGCAAGTCGAGGCCCACGAGCCGAAGATTCGTGCCCATGACGACAACGTCGCTCAATCCCAGCTTTTGGGCCTGGCGGCGCAAGCGTGACACCAGCAGCAGCGTGAGCACCGACGAGGGCGGTTCGCCGTAGCGGTCGGCGAGTTCGTCGAGCACGGCATCCAGAGCCGCATCATCAGAGGCCGGAGCCGTCGCGGTCGAGAGCTTCTGGTACGCCTCAAGGCGCAAGCGTTCGCTCGCGATGAAGTCGTCGGGAATGTGCGCGTCGACCGGCAGCTCGAGCCGCAGCTCGGTCTGCTCTTCGGTCGCGTCACCACGGAAGACGCTCACGGCCTCGCCGATCATGCGCAAGTAGAGGTCGAAGCCGACGCCCGCGATGTGACCAGCCTGCTCGGCACCGAGCAAGTTGCCGGCACCGCGAATCTCGAGGTCTTTCAGTGCGATCTGCATTCCGCCACCCAGGTCGCTGTTGGCCGCGATCGTCTGCAAGCGGTCGTGCGCGGTCTCGGTTAGGGGCTTGAGCTCGTCATAGAGAAAGTACGCGTACGCGCGCTCGCGGCCACGACCCACGCGGCCGCGCAACTGGTGCAACTGCGAGAGTCCGTACTTGTCGGCCCGGTCGATGATGAGGGTGTTGGCGTTGGCGACGTCGAGACCCGTCTCGATGATCGTCGTCGACACGAGCACGTCGAACTTGCGCTCCCAGAAGTCGACCATGACCTGTTCGAGTAGCGACTCGCTCATCTGGCCGTGGGCCACGGCGATGCGCGCATCCGGAACCAGCTCGGCCAAGTGGCTCGCCACGCGCTGGATGCTCGAGACGCGATTGTGCACGTAGAACACCTGGCCCTCGCGCAGCATCTCGCGGTGAATCGCGGCCGCGACCTGCTTGTCGCTGTAGGGGCCGACAAACGTCAAGATCGGGTGACGGTCTTCGGGCGGAGTCGCGAGCGTCGACATCTCGCGGATGCCCGTCACGGCCATTTCGAGCGTGCGCGGAATCGGCGTGGCCGACATCGCGAGCACATCGACATTGGTCTTGAGCTTCTTGAGCGCGTCTTTGTGCTCGACACCGAAACGCTGCTCTTCGTCGATGATCACGAGGCCCAGGTCTTTGAACTGGATGCCCTGGCTCAAGATGCGATGCGTGCCAATGACGACATCGACCGTTCCGCTCGCGAGGCCCTCAATGGTCTCTTTCGCTTCTTTGTCGGTCTGGAAGCGACTGAGCGCGCGCAGGTGGATCGGAAAGCCCGCGTAGCGCTCGGCGAAGGTCTCGAGGTGCTGCTTGACGAGCAGAGTCGTCGGCACGATCATCGCGACTTGTTTGCCCCCCTGTACGGCCTTGAATGCGGCGCGCACGGCAACCTCGGTCTTGCCGTAGCCGACGTCGCCCGCGAGCAAGCGGTCCATCGGAATCGGCGACTCCATGTCGCGCTTGACCTCGTCGATCGTCGTCAACTGGTCCGGGGTTTCGACGAACGGGAAGGCCTCTTCGAGTTCGCGCTGCCACGGAGTGTCGGCACTGAACGCGTGCCCCTTGCTCGACATGCGGGCCGAATACAGCTTGACGAGCTCAACGGCGATGTCGCGGACCGCGCGGCGCGCCTTGCCCTTCGCGGCCGCCCAGTCGCTGCCGCCCATCTTGCTTAGGGTCGGGGCTTCGCCGCCCACGTACCGGCTGAGCAGGTCAAGTTGGTCGGTCGGCACGTAGAGCTTGTCGCCCGGGTACCCGCGCTTGCTCGGCGCATATTCGATCAACAGAAACTCGCGCTGGCTCTTGACCGCATTGCGGCCGCCGGTGCTGACTTCGCGCTGCACGAGCTCGAGAAACTTGCCGATGCCGTGGGTCGCGTGCACCACGAAGTCGCCGGCCTTGAGCTGCAGCGGGTCGACGACGTTGGTGCGGCGGCTCGCAAGCTTCTTGGGCTGGCGCGAGTCGTAGCCGACCGCGCGGCCATAGAACTCGGTTTCGCTCAGCAGGCCCAACTGCAGTTCGGGCACCTCGAAGCCATGCTCGACTTGCGCTTGCACCAGGTAGGCGACGCCAGGCTCAAGGGTGTCGGGTAGCTCGTCGACAATGCGCGCCGCGACCTCGTTCTCGGCGAGCACATCGGCCGCGCGCTCGACGAGGCCGTGGCCGGCGGCGACAACGATCATCGTCCAGCCCGCGCGCACGCGGTCGACGACGTGATCGACGGCGCCGTCGCTGCGGCCCGAGAACCCGGGAGGCTCGACTGCCTCGACGCGCACGACCTCGGGGTCGTCGGCATCGAACGCGCTGATCGTGAACCAGTCGCGGTCACCCGCGGCCTCGTGCAGCCCGTTCACGGTCACGAAGTCGCCCGCGTCGAGGTCAATCGGCGACTCGGCACCCGCCGTCGCGGCGTGCCACGCGGCGGTCAAGAACTCGCGGTTGGTCTCGAGCAGGCTCACGGCACGGCTTGCCACGCGCTCAGGGCTCAGCACCGCGATGGCCGCGCTCGCGGGCAAGTAGTGCGTCAACGGCACGAGCCGCTCGACAAGCGCGGGCGCGAGGCTCTCCATGCCCTCCACCGGAATGCCCTCTCCGATCTTGGCGAGCAGCCCGGCCAGGCTCGGAAACTCGTGCTGCATTTCGCGAGCACGCTGGCGCACACTCTCGCTCAAAAGCAGCTCGCGCGTCGGCGGAAGCTCGACGACGTCGATCTCGGTCGGCAACGACCGCTGGTCAGCAACCGAGAACTCGCGCAATTGCTCGACCTCATCGCCGAAGAACTCGACGCGCACGGGATGCTCGGCCACCGCCGCGAACACATCAAGAATGCCGCCGCGCACCGCGAACTCGCCGCGCCGCGTGACCATGTCGACGCGGCTGTACGCGAGGTCGATGAGTCTTTCGGTCACGCGAGCGAGGTCGTATCCGCGACCCGCGCGCCGCAACACAACGGGTTCGACCTCGGTCAAGCCCGGCACGAGGGGTTGCAGTGCAGCCCGCACCGACGCGACCACGACGAGGTCGGGCTTGTCGGCCCCGGCTGCATCCCACTCGTTCAGAGCGCGCAGCGTGCGGATGCGGCGCCCCACGGTTTCCGCACTCGGGCTCAACCGCTCGTGCGGAAGGGTCTCCCACGCCGGCAAGTCGAGCACGACGGCGCGGGGCGCCAGGGCGGCGAGCGACTGCATCACGGCCTCGGCCTCACGGCTGGTGGAGGCGATCGCGAGGAGGCACTGCGGGCCCGGGCGGGCATCCAGAATGCTGGCCAGGAGGGGCACGCGCAAGCCTTCGACTGCCGAGAAATCGGCGGAACGACCGGCGCTCTCGAGGGCGTGCTGAAGCGTGCGGGCGCGCGTCAGCGCAGGAATTAACCGCTCAAGAGTCACGTCGCACGAGTGTACGCGGCCCTCGCTGAACGATTAGGCGCGGGGCGCGTGAACCTTTTGTTGGGCAGCGAGCAGACCCTGGTCAACAATGAGCTCGATCGCCTCGATCGCGTCGTCGATGACAAACGGCAGACGCGACTTCTCGGCCGTGCCAAAGTCGCGCAACACGTAGTCGGCGGCGTCTTGCCGGCCGGGCGGCCGACCGATGCCGACGCGCACGCGCACAAAGCCGGGAGTGTCGAGCGCCTTGATGATGTCGCGCACACCGTTTTGTCCGCCGTGGCCGCCGTCGGCCTTGAGCTTGATGCTTTCGAACGGCAGGTCGAGGTCGTCGTGCACGACAATGACGCGCTCGGGAGGAATGCCGAAATAGGTAGCGGCGCTCGAGACGGGCCCACCCGAGGTGTTCATGTAACTCAGGGGCCGCACCATCACGAGCTTCGGGCCACCCGGTCGCAGTCGCGCCTCGGCGAGCATCGTCGTCGAGCGGTGGCGGCTGAAGCGCGCGCCGAGCTGATCGGCGAGACGATCGACGACCATCGCGCCCACGTTGTGCCGATTGCCCGCGTACTGCGGGCCGGGGTTGCCGAGACCCGCCACCAACCAGGTATCGGCAGACGACGAAGGGGCCGCATCGCGGCGGAACAATCCGACCACGGGCGACCCCTTCGCTCGATCTGGCGGGCGACCAGCGCCCGTCGTGACTACTCGGCGGCCGCAGCCTCGGCGGCAGCAGTCGACGCGGCCGACGATGCGGCGGCGAGCGCCTCAACCGCGGCGTCATCGGCGCTCGAACCGGCGGGCGTCGTGATCGCGAGAACGAGCGCGCTCGCGTCGGTGACGAGCGTGGTGCCCTTGGGCAGCGCAACGTCACCCGCGTGAATCTGGGTGCCGTCGGTCAGGCCCTCAACCGAAACGGTGAGCGAGGTGGGAATGTGCGTGGCCTCGGCCTCGACCGTCAGCGTGCTGTGGTCGACGACGACGATCGTGCCGGGGAACGAGTCACCCTCGACGTGCACCGAGATGTCAACGGTGACCTTCTCGCCCTTGCGAACGACGATGAGGTCAACGTGCTCGATGATCTGGCGAACCGGGTCTTTCTGCACGTCTTTCACGAGCACGAGCTCGTTGGTGCCCTCGATGTCGAGCGTGACGAGCACGTTCGACTTGCGCAGCAACAGGGCGGTCTCGTGGGCGGGCAGCGTGACGTGCTGCGGCTCGCCACCGTGGCCGTAGATCACGGCGGGGATGTTGCCGGCGGCGCGCAGCTTGCGAGCCGCGCCCTTGCCGAACGACGTGCGCTTAC
>JBJOPU010000070.1:0-6846 GCA_046050505.1 Actinomycetota bacterium | reverse complement strand
GCCCGAGATCAACGACACCGAGACGTACGACAACGGAAAGCTCGTCGTTCCGTCGTTCCTGCTCGGCCCGGTGCCGGTCATCGCGGACAACGTTGAGGAAGCTCTCGTTGACACCGGCTACTGGACGGCTGAGGAGCTCGGCCTCTAACGAGACCGGGTAACCAGTTCCACCAGTTGCATCTGGCCGGTGGTGGGGAGTCGCACTAGGCTCCCCACCACCGGCTCTTTCCCCCAACGACGTAAGGAAGAGGCAGCACGTGACCCAGAACATCCTCGAGATGCGGTCGATCACGAAGACCTTCCCGGGTGTCAAGGCCCTCTCCGACGTCACCCTCGAGGTGGCGCGCGGCGAGGTGCATGCCATCT
Organism: Actinomycetota bacterium; assembly: GCA_046050505.1. Taxonomy (GTDB): domain Bacteria; phylum Actinomycetota; class Actinomycetes; order Actinomycetales; family Microbacteriaceae; genus Microcella. The sequence continues at coordinate 6,480 of JBJOPU010000070.1, read as the reverse complement.
GCGGTGAAAACGGGGCGGGTAAGTCGACGCTCATGAAGGTGCTTTCGGGGGTCTACCCACACGGAAGCTACGAAGGCGACATCGTCTTCGAAAACGAGACGGTCGAATTCCGCGACATTCGTGACAGCGAAGCCAAAGGCATCGTCATCATTCACCAAGAGCTCGCGTTGAGCCCGTACCTCTCGATCGCCGAGAACATCTTCCTCAACAACGAGGTGAAGGGTCCGCTCGGCCTCATCGACTGGAACCGCACAAACCAAGAGGCCAAGAAACTTCTTGCCCGCGTTGGTCTCGATGAAGACCCCGTCACGCGCATCCTCGACATCGGCGTCGGCAAGCAGCAGCTCGTCGAGATCGCCAAGGCGCTCTCGAAAGAAGTGAAGCTGCTGATTCTCGACGAGCCGACCGCCGCGCTGAACGACAGCGACAGCGACCACTTGCTCGACCTGATCCTGCACCTGAAGGGTCAGGGCATCACGAGCATCATCATCAGCCACAAGCTCAACGAGATCAAGAAGATCGCCGACTCCGTCACCGTCATTCGCGACGGCAAGACGATCGAGACGATGGAACACAAAGACGTTTCAGAAGACCGCATCATCAAGGGCATGGTCGGCCGCGATCTCGAACACCGCTACCCCGACCACACTCCGCACATTGGCGAAGAGGTGCTGCGCGTCGAGAACTGGACGGCTCACCACCCGCAAGACCCCTCGCGCGTCATGGTCGACAACGTCGACCTCACGGTGCACGCGGGCGAGATCGTCGGCATCGCTGGCCTGATGGGCGCGGGTCGCACCGAGTTCGCCATGAGCCTCTTCGGGCAGAGCTACGGCAGTCGCATTAGCGGCAAGGTCTATAAACGAGGCGTTGAAATCAAGGCGCGTTCGGTTGATGAGGCCATTCGTAACGGCATCGCCTACGCCACGGAAGACCGCAAGATGTATGGGCTCAACCTCATCGAAGACATCAAGCGCAACATCTCGATGGCGTCGCTGCGCAAGCTCGTGCGTATGGGCCTCGTGAACGACAACGAAGAGTACAAAGTCGCCAACGAATACCGCGAGAGCATGAACATCAAGGCTCCCACGGTGCTCACGAAGGCCGGCCAGCTGTCGGGTGGAAACCAACAGAAGGTTGTGCTCTCGAAGTGGATCTACAGCAACCCTGACGTGTTGATTCTCGACGAGCCGACGCGCGGTATTGACGTCGGCGCCAAGTACGAGATCTACACGATCATCAACCGCCTCGCGAGCGAGGGGAAGGCGATCATCGTCATCTCCTCCGAGTTGCCCGAACTGCTGGGCATTTGCGATCGCATCTACGCCCTCTCTGAGGGACGGATCACGGGTCAAATGCCCGTGGCCGACGCCACCCCCGAAGCCCTCCTCAAGCTCATGACCCTGGAGAAGCAGCGCTAATGTCTGACACCGCAACCAAGGCCCCGGCATCGTCGTCGGGCATCAAGCTCCCCTCGACGCTCTCGCACATCGTGAGCGACCTCGGCAAGAACGGCATCTTCCTCGCGCTCATCGCCGTGGTCGTGCTGTTCTCGATCACGACCAACGGAATTCTCCTGCGGCCGCAGAACATCTCGAACCTGATCGTGCAGAACGGGTACATCCTGATTCTCGCGATCGGCATGGTGCTCGTGATCGTCGCCGGCCACATCGACCTCTCGGTCGGATCCATTGCCGCCTTCATCGGAGCCTTCTCGGGCGTCTTGATTCGGGATGCCGGATTCCCGTGGTGGCTCGCCATCATCGGCGCCCTCGTCATTGGAGCCCTCGTGGGCGCGTGGCAGGGTTTCTGGATCGCCTATGTCGGCATACCCGCGTTTATCGTGACGCTCGCGGGCATGTTGATCTTCCGCGGTCTCGCGCTCATCACGCTCGGCAACTCGAACATCGGCTCGTTCCCGGAGGAGTATCGAGCGCTCGGCAATGGCTTCATCTCGTTCGCGGGGCCTGATGCGGCGATCGACTTCTTTACTCTCGGTGTCGGAGCGCTCGCGATTCTCGCGCTCATCGTGCAGCAGGTTCGCACCCGCGCTGGTCGCAAGAAGTACGGTCAGTCGGTCGACCCCACCGTCTGGTTCATCGCGAAGATGGCCTTCGTTGCCGTCGGTATTGGTGCCTTCACCTACGCCCTCGCGACGTTCAAGGGCATCCCGGTGACGCTCATCGTGCTTGCGGTGCTCGTGATGATCTACGGCATCGTCGCCAACCGCACGGTGTTTGGCCGTCACATCTACGCGATCGGTGGCAACCGTCACGCAGCCGAGCTCTCGGGCGTCAAGACCAAGTCGGTCGACTTCTGGCTGTTCGTCAACATGGGCATCTTGGCCGCACTCGCCGGTCTCGTGTTCACCGCTCGACTGAACCTCGCTGGCCCCAAGGCCGGTGACGGCTTCGAGCTCGAGGCCATCTCGGCCGCCTTCATCGGTGGCGCTGCGGTGCAAGGCGGTATCGGCACCATCTCGGGCGCCATCATCGGTGGTCTCATCATCGGTGTGCTCAACAACGGTATGTCGATCATGGGTATCGGTATCGAGTGGCAGCAGGCCGTCAAGGGCCTCGTGCTGCTGCTTGCTGTTGCGTTCGACGTCTACAACAAGCGTCGCGCGGGGGCGAGCACCTCGCGCTAGTCGCGGGCTCGTAAGATGGGGGTGGCCATTCGGCCGCCCCCATCTTCGTCTTTGGAGCTCACTGCGTGTCGACGGTCGTGCACCCCGGAGACTCGCTCACCCGGCGCGAACGCGCGGTCTATGTGATCGTGCTTGGTGCGTTGACGGCTCTTGGCCCCTTTACGGTCGACCTCTACTTGCCCGCGTTTCCCCAGGTCGAAGCCGACCTCGGGGTGTCAACAGCGGTGGTGCAGCTCACGCTCACCGCCACGATGTTCGGCTTTGCCTTTGGGCAACTGATCGTGGGCCCGTGGAGTGACTCGGTGGGCCGGCGCATGCCGCTGATCCTGTCGACCGCCCTGCATGTCGGCGCGAGCCTGGGCGTGGCGCTGGCGCCGGACATCACGTGGCTCATGGCGTTCCGCATCATGCAAGGCTTCGGGGCCTCGGCCGGCGGCGTCGTCGCAATGGCGATGGTGCGCGACCTCTTCGGCGGGTATCCGATGGTCCGGATGCTCTCCCGCTTGTCTCTCGTCAACGGACTCGCCCCGATCGCGGCGCCCGTGATCGGCTCGCAGTTGCTGCTCGTCATGCCGTGGCGCGGACTCTTTGTGGTGCTCGCGATCTACGGCGTGATCGTCGTGATCGCCTCGGCCATCTTCATTGTCGAGACACTTCCGCCCGCGCGCCGCGTTGATAAAGGCCATGCCACGATGCGCGACCGGTACCGGTCACTGTTCTCTGACCGGGTATTCGTCGGCGCCGCGATCATCGGTGGCATGTCGTTCTCGGGCCTCTTCGCTTACCTCTCGGCATCGTCGTTCTTGTTTCAAGACGTCTACGGACTCGACCCTCAGGGCTACGGACTGCTCTTCGCCGTGAACTCGGTCGGTGTCGTCGCGGGCGTGCAGATCAGCTCGCGGCTTGCTAAGCGAATAGCGCCGCAGTGGATTCTGAGCGTCTCGACGCTCGTCTTGCTGGGCAGCGCGATCGCGATAATCGTGCTCGATCTCGCCGGCGCGGGATTCTGGGGCACCGTCGTTCCGCTGTGGTTCTTCATCACGGCATGCGGGTTCGGTTTTCCGATGGTGCAGGCCTTGGGCCTCGCAAACCACGGGAAAGAGGCAGGCACGGCGGCGTCGCTGCTCGGCGCCGTGAACGCCGGACTCGCTGGGCTCTTGTCGCCCATCGTGGGACTGTTCGGCATTGCCACGGCGGTCCCCATGGGCACGATGATGGCCATCACGTCGGTGGTGTCGATCGCGACACTGTGGCTCGTGATTCGGCCGCGCACGGTGCCGCCGCTCGCGCGGTAACCCTGCGCACGCGGTGGAGGATGGTGCGAGCATCCGTTCGTCGAAAAGAGGGCTGGCGAGATTGTTGTCCATATGGATAACATTGCGACATGAAGATTCTTGTGGTCGGCGCCGGTGGCGTCGGAGATGCCATTGCCAAGATTGCGGCCCGTCGCTCGTTCTTCGAGACGATGATCGTGAGCGACTACGACGTGACGCGCGCCGAGCGCACGATCGCGTGGATCGAGGCAAAGCACGGTCCGCAGGGTGGCCGCTTTGTCGCGGCGCAGATCGACGCCTCGAAGCCTGAGAGCGTCGCGGCCGTCGCGCGCGAGCACGGCGCCACGCACGTCATGAACGCTGTCGAGCCCAAGTTCGTTCCCACAATCTTCGCCGGTGCGCTCGAGGCCGGAGCCGACTACCTCGACATGGCGATGAGCCTGTCGCACCCTCATCCCGAGCAGCCGTACGCGCTCACGGGAGTCAAGCTCGGCGACGAGCAGTTCGCGGCCGCGGGCGACTGGGAGGCAGCCGGTCGCTTGGCGCTCGTCGGCATGGGCGTCGAGCCGGGCTTGAGCGACGTGTTTGCGCGCTACGCCGCCGACCACTTGTTCAGCGAGATCGACGAGCTCGGCACACGCGACGGCGCCAACCTCGTCGTGCGTGATGACGACGGCAACGAGATCTTCGCCCCGTCGTTCTCGATCTGGACGACGATTGAAGAGTGCCTCAACCCTCCCGTGATTTGGGAGAAAGACAAGGGCTGGTTCACGACCCCGCCGTTTAGTGAGCCCGAGGTCTTCGACTTTCCTGAGGGCATTGGCCCGGTCGAGTGCGTCAACGTCGAGCACGAAGAAGTGCTGCTCATGCCGCGCTGGGTTGACGCCAAACGCGTGACCTTCAAGTACGGACTCGGCGATGAGTTCATCGGCATTCTCAAGACTCTGCACCAGTTGGGCCTCGACAAGACCGAGCCGCTGCGCGTGCGTTCGGCCAACGGCCCGGTCATGGTCAGCCCGCGTGATGTCGTTGCAGCTGGTCTGCCCGACCCGGCGACTCTCGGCCCGCGGATGACCGGCAAAACCTGCGCGGGCCTCTGGGTCACGGGCACCGGAGTCGACGGCTCACCCCGCGCGGTCTACCTGTATCACGTGAGCGACAACGAGTGGACGATGGCCGAGTACGAGAGCCAGTGCGTCGTGTGGCAGACGGCCCTCAACCCCGTCATCGCCCTCGAGTTGCTGTCGAGCGGTGCGTGGAGTGGCGCGGGCGTGCTCGGCCCCGAGGCCTTCGACGCTCAGCCCTTCCTCGACCTCATGGCCCGGCCCGAGAGCGAGGGTGGCTACGGCCAGCCCTGGGGCCTGGAAGAGCGCGCACCCGTCGCTTAGGCTCGCGGCATGAGCCACAGCGACGTGACAAACCACAGCGATGTGACGAACCGCAGCGACGTCATCGTGCTCGGTGCGGGTTTGGCCGGACTTTCCGCCGCGCGCGACCTCGCCGCGGCGGGAGTCGACGTTCGCGTGCTCGAGGCTCGAGGCCGCGTCGGCGGTCGGGTCGAGCAATCCGCTCTGGCCGACGGCCGCATCGTGCAGCTGGGCGGGGAGGTCGTCGGCCCGAGCCACACGAGCTACACCCAGCTCGTGGCCGAGCTCGGCCTCACGCTCGTGCCGGCCTTCGCCGGGTTGCCCGGCGACGACGTGTGGCTCATGGCGGAGGGCCGGTCACACGGTGAGGGCATCCCGTGGTTCACCGATGACGACCGGCGCAGCTACGAGCGTGTCGAGCGCGCGTTTGGCGAGCTCGTGCGGTCGGTCGACCCCGCTAACCCGTGGGCGCACGCCGAGGCAGAGAAGCTCGATCGCCTGAGCGTGGGTCAGTGGTTGCGGTCGGAGGGCGCCACGCCCAACGTCGTGCGGGCGCGCGACGTGGCGATGCTCGCCCTCGCTGCCGAGTCGGTCGAGCGCACCTCGCTCTTGAGCGACCTGCGCAAAGAGGCCGCGGTCGGAGCGACGGGCTTCTACGACTACGACGTGTGGGAGGTCTCGGGCGTCGGCGAAGGCTCGGCCACGGTCGCCCTGCGCATGGCCGAGGCTCTCGGCCACCGCATCACGCTCGGCGCGGTCGTGTACCGCATCGACGTGTCATCGAGCAGTTGCCGGGTGGTGCTCGCGAGCGGGGAGACGTTCACCGCCGCGGCGGTCATCTCGACGATTCCGGCGGGGCCGTTGCGCAGCATCCGAATCGATGGGCTGTCGGATGCCCGCCGCACCTCACTCGACCGCCAGCGCCACGCCCTCACCTCGAAGGTCACCGTTGCCTACCCTGATTCGTTCTGGGCAGCCGACGACCTCAACGGAACCAGCTACGCCGAAGTCGGCATGCTCGGCGGCACATGGGTTCAGCGTGACGGGATTCTCTCGGCTCTCGTCCCGCCCGAGCGCCAGAGCGCTTTTCTGGCAACCTCACCCGAGCGGCTGCAGTCAGAGCTGCTCGACGAGCTCGCGCTGGCCTTCGGCCCGCGGGCGCGCGACCCGCTGCAGTTGACCGTGCGGCGCT
>JBJOPU010000069.1:0-6920 GCA_046050505.1 Actinomycetota bacterium | reverse complement strand
GAGTCGCGGGGCCGAAGAGCGTGAGCGCCTGGTCGATGAGGTGACTGCCGAGGTCAAACAGGATGCCGCCACCCTGCGCCGCACTGATCTGGCCCTGCCACTGATCGCGTTTGGGGGCTCCGAAGCGCTCGAACGTCGACTCGAAGCGGTGCACGGTGCCGAGCGCGCCACTCTGCACGAGCCGAGTGACCGTGCGAAAGTCGCCGTCCCACCGGCGGTTCTGAAACACCGTGAGGGGGCGACCGGCTGCGTCGGCAGCGGCGATGATCGCCTCGGCGTCGGCCACGGTCGGCACGAAGGGCTTATCGATGACGACGGCGGCTCCGGCCTCGAGTGCCGCCACGGCTTGCTCACGGTGAACATGCGGCGGCGACGCGAGCACGACGAGGTCGAGGTCGGCGGCCTGCGCGAGAAGGGCATCCGTCGTCATGATCGTGGCATCGGGATGCGCGGCCGAAGCCTGCGCGGCACGGTCGGCGTCGCTCGTGGCGATTGCCGCGATCGTGAACGCCGGATTCGTGGCGAGGAAGGGGGCATGAAAGACTCGACCCGCGAGTCCGAAGCCGATGATTCCCGCTCTCAAGGGTGCGCCATTGCTCATGGGCTCAGCCTAGATTGCGAAGGGGGAGACCATGACGCAGGGCGGACGTGAACGCGTCGCAGCCGACGCTGCGGCCCGCGGGCTCGCGGTCGAATTCATCGAACGGATGCGGGCAAACTCGCTCGAGGAGGCCGCCGAGATTCTCGGCATCACCCCCGCCGACATCGTGAAATCGCTCGTCGTTAAGCGCAGTGACGGCACGTTCCTCTTCGCGCTCATCCCCGGCGACCGCCAGATCTCGTGGCCGAAGCTGCGCGCTCTCGTCGGCGTCAACAAGCTGCAATTGCCCGCCCCGGAGCTCGCGCTCGAGGCAACGGGATACGAGCGGGGCACGATCACACCCCTCGGCTCAACGACGGCGTGGCCCGTCTATGCCGATGCGGGCATGGTCGGACGCCGCGTCTCGATGGGCGCGGGGGAACACGGCTACTCGCTCTTTGTCGAGGCCGATGAGTTGCTGGCTTCTCTCGCCGCCACCGTTGCCGACATCAGTGAGCCACTCGCCCCGCGCTGACGGGCGCGCCGCGCAGCATTTACTCGACCGGGACGGTGCACCAAGCAGGTTGCTCCATGACCGTCACCGTGAACGTCACAGTGTCATCAAATCGAGCGCCGTCACCGTTGGCGTAGATCGCCTCGCCCTGACCCGTGCCGGACCCTCCTGTGACAACGCCGCTCGCGTCACGAATAACGGTCAAAGACCCGTTGGGTGTTTGCCACGAATCGCCCTTGCCGTTGGCGCCGTCGAATCGGTCGGCATACCACCGGCCCTCGCCGAAATCGAGCGTGATGCTGTTTTCATCGATCTCGTACGTACTGACCCCATCCCAGTCATCAGCCGGCCCACCATTCGCTTCGAGCAAGATCGACGGGAAATCGGAGTCTTCAAGTAAACGGTCTTCATCGGCACAAATGCGCGCCGAGGCCGTGACGAAGGTCGTTTGCCCTTCTACCAGCCACCCGATCGGTTCGTCAGGCGTCGCCTCGTCGTCGCCCGCCGAGACCGCGCCCGAAGCCGATGCGCTCGGGTCGGGTACGGGCATCGACGTGGCGTCGGTAGCGGGTGAGGTGCAGGCAGTGGTGGCGACGAGCACCGCACACAGCGTCGCGCTGAGGCCGGCGCCGAGCAACGCGCGCTTCGGGGTCGTTCCGGTCATGACGTGAGTGTACGTCGACTCGCGAAGGCGACGAAAGGGGTGCGAGCTACTGCTGGGCCTCAGCCGTGACAGACGTGAACGCGGGAATCAGGCAGACGTCGCCCTCACACGCCTCGGCGGCGGGGTCGCCGAGCATCGCGAAGGGCTTCGGTGCCGCATCCGTCGTCATGAGGCCTCGACCGGAACGTCATCGCGCTCGGCAGCGGCCTGACGCAAAGCGGCGACGAAGGTGGCCGTCTCTTGAGCGCCCGAGATTCCGTAGCGGTCGTCGATGACGAAAAACGGAACCCCCTGGATGCCGTACGCGACCGCTTGCGCCATGTCAGCCTTCACGTGGGGCAGGTAGGTGTGCTCGGCGAGTGCGGTTGCGGCGGCCTCGCGGTCGAGGCCCACCTCGGCAGCGAGCTCGGCGAGGTCATCGGCACGGCCGATGTGGCGCCCCTCGGTGAAGTAGGCGCGCAAGAGGCGCTCTTTCAGCTCGACTTGCATGCCGTTCGCCTTCGCGAAGTGCAGCAGTTCGTGGGCCAGCACCGTGTTGGTCTGATGGATGCGGTCGTAGTGGTACGTGAGGCCCACCGACTCGGCGATGCCACTCACGCGGTCGACCATCATCTGGGCCTGCTCGGGGCTGATGCCCTTGCGCTGGCTCAAGTAGTCAACGGGCGAGCCCTCGAAGTCGACGGGAGTATCGGGCGCGAGCTCGAAGCTGCGATAGGTCACGCGCACCTCGCCGGGATACTGCTCGACGGCAGCCTCGAACTTGCGCTTGCCGATGTAGCACCAGGGGCACTGCACGTCAGACCAAATCTGCACGTCGATGGGGTTGCTCATGCTGAGGTCAACGCCCTAACGTGCGCCGTATTCCCCCGCGCGTTACTGAATGATATTCAGAATCGCGACGGCACCAGCTGCGGCAGAGACCAACCCGAGCAGAATCAGCATGGCAAGCCAGACAGCGAACGAGCGAATACGGACAAACCAATTTGCTCGAGCCATCCCCAGCCCCACAGCGAGCACTGCAGGAGAGGAATGGACCTTCGGAATACCGAGAGACTTCTCCATCTTCTCGAGCAACAGACGGTCAATCAATTCATGGCGTCGGTGTTTCACCATGAGCTGTGCGCTCGCAGCCGTAACCACGACACCGATGATGGCCGCCACCAGTCGAGACACCGGCTCGATTGCGACGTTGAGACTCACACTCAGCAAGAACGCCTGAGCGGCGAGGCTCAACGACGGGACCTGCCACATGAGCCCATCGAGGGCGAGGCGCCGAGCGGCGACAACACCGTACTGAGTCTCAGTGAAGTGGTGGTGCGCCACGCGGTTCCCTACGACCCGAGCAGCTCGCCAGCGAGGTAGGCCTCGAGCTTGTCCAGAGGGATGCGCTCTTGCGCCATCGTGTCGCGCTCGCGCACCGTGACGGCCTGGTCGTCGAGAGTGTCGAAGTCGACCGTGACGCAGAACGGCGTGCCGATCTCGTCTTGACGGCGGTAGCGGCGACCGATGGCACCCGCGTCATCGAAGTCGACGTTCCAGTGCTGACGCAAGCGGTCGGCAAGCTCGCGGGCCACGGGCGACAGTTGCTCGTTGCGCGAGAGGGGCAACACCGCGACCTTGACGGGTGCGAGGCGACGGTCGAGTCGCAGCACCGTGCGCTTGTCGACGCCACCCTTCGTGTTGGGCGCTTCGTCTTCGTAGTAGGCGTCGACGAGGAAGGCCATGAGCGAGCGCGTGAGCCCCGCCGCAGGCTCGATGACGTAGGGCACCCAGCGCTCTTCTTTGCTCTGGTCGAAGTACGACAGGTCAACACCCGAGTGCTGGCTGTGGGTCGACAGGTCGAAGTCGGTGCGGTTCGCGATGCCCTCGAGCTCGCCGAACTCGGAGCCCGAGAAGCCGAAGCGGTACTCAATGTCGACCGTGCGCTTGGAGTAGTGCGAGAGCTTCTCGTGAGCGTGTTCGTAGAGGCGCAGGTTGTCGGGGTTGACGCCCAGGTCGATGTACCACTGCAACCGGGTGTCGATCCAGTATTGGTGCCACTCTTCGTCGGTGCCGGGCTCGACGAAGAACTCCATCTCCATTTGCTCGAACTCGCGCGTGCGGAAAATGAAGTTTCCGGGCGTGATTTCGTTGCGGAACGACTTGCCGATCTGGCCGATGCCGAACGGAGGCTTCATGCGGGCCGCGCCGAGCACGTTGGCGAAGTTGACGAAGATGCCCTGGGCGGTCTCGGGGCGCAGGTAGTGCATCCCCGATTCTTCTTCGACGGGGCCGAGGAAGGTCTTGAGGAGGCCCGAGAACTCTTTCGGCTCGGTCCACTGCCCGCGCGTGCCGCAGTTGACGCACGCGATGTCGGCGAGGCCGTTTTCGGGAGCGCGGCCCTTCTTCTCTTCGTATTCCTCTTCGAGGTGGTCGGCCCGGTAGCGCTTGTGGCAGCTGAGGCACTCGACGAGCGGGTCGCTAAAGACCTCGACGTGGCCCGAGGCCTCCCACACCTTGCGCGGCAGGATGACGCTTGAGTCGAGACCCACAACGTCGTCGCGACGCTGCACCATCGTGCGCCACCACTGGCGCTTGATGTTCTCTTTCAGCTCGACGCCGAGGGGCCCGTAATCCCAGGCCGACCGTGATCCGCCGTAGATCTCACCGGCCTGAAAGACGAAGCCGCGCCGCTTGGCGAGCGCGATGACGTTGTCGAGCCGAGAGGGTGCAGCCACGAGGAGGTCTCCTGTTCTGGCCGAGCTGGATGCCCGGCGCCGAGTTACGCAATGCCGAGAAGTCTAGTGATCACCAGTCGCGGCGCGGCGCGCCACCGGGCTACGCGGAGGGGGCATCCACCGCCCCGCCGAAGCGGCGGTCGCGGCTCGCGAAGTCCTCAATCGCGGCCCACAAGTGCCGGCGCCGAAAGTCGGGCCACAGCGTGTTGAGAAACACCATCTCGGCGTAGGCGCTCTGCCACAGCATGAAGTTGCTCGTGCGCTGCTCGCCGCTCGACCGCACGAAGAGGTCGACGTCGGGCTGGTCGGGCTCGTAGAGGTGTTTGGCGATCGAGCGCTCGGTGATGCGGGCGGGGTCGATGCGACCGGCCTTGACATCGGCGGCGAGGGCGCGAACGGCATCCACGAGTTCAACGCGTCCGCCGTAGTTGACGCACATCGTCAAGGTGAGGCCCGTGTTGCCGGCCGTGCGGGCTTGCGCCTCTTCGAGCTCACTAATGACGCTGCGCCACAGCCGCGGGCGTCGACCGGCCCAGCGGATGCGCACGTTCCAGGCATCGAGCTGGTCACGCCGCCGGCGCAACACTTCGCGATTGAAGCCCATGAGAAACCGCACTTCATCAGGGCTTCTGCTCCAGTTTTCGGTGCTGAACGCATAGACGCTGAGGTGCTTCACGCCGATCTGCACCGCGCCGGCCACGACATCGAGCAGGCTCGCCTCGCCCGCGCGGTGACCCTCAACGCGCGTGAGGCCCTGGCGGTTGGCCCAGCGACCGTTGCCATCCATGACGATGGCGACGTGCTGCGGTACGACCTCGCGGCGAAGCTCGGGCGGGTGCTCGCCCGTCCAGTCGAGCGGTCGCAGCGGTTCGGGGTTACGCACGTCTTTGCTCACGCTGACTCCTCCGTCGTGGCAGCCGCCGCGGCGGCGTGGGCGAGGTCGCGATCAGCCTCTCGCTCGGCCTCGCGCGCGTCGAACCGCGCGTCAACGCGATCGACATGCGGCAGTGAGCGCAGCCCACGCTCGAGGTGAAACTGCGCGTAGGCGGCGACGATGCCGTTGGCTTGCGCACGCGCCCGATCGCTCGAGGCTTCTGCGGTCTCCCAATCACCCGTGAGCAGGGCTGCGAGCAACTCGCGGGTTTCTGAACTCACGCGCGGGGCGCCAGGCGGGGCAACGTCGTCGGCCACCATGCCTCCCAACTGGACCACGAACGCGCTGTGGGGGCCTTGCGCGCCGGTCACGGCGCAGTCGCCGAAGGTCGGCGCCCATCCCGCGATCGACAGCGACCGCAGCAGATAACTGTCGAGCGTCAGGCCGGGCGGATGCTCTCCGCGCGCGAGCGACCGCAACGCGCCAACCAGCAGCAGGTACTGCTGGATGCCCCCGCCATCGTCACCCGTGACGCGATCGGCCGTCTCGACCATGACGTTCGCGGCCGTGTAGCTGCCATAGTCGCTCGAGATCTCGGCACCGTACGAGCCAAGACTTTCGGCCTGCTGCACAATGTCGAGGCTGCGGCCGGCATAGAGCTGCACGTCGGCGACCATGAACGGCTCGAGGCGTGCCCCGAACTTGCTGGCCGTACGCCGCACGCCCTTGGCGACCGCTCGAATCTTGCCGTGATTGCGGCTGAGCATCGTAACGATGCGATCGGCTTCACCCAGCTTGTGGGTGCGCAGCACGACGATCTCGTCACGGTAAGTCGGCACGGTTTTAGTATCCCGCGCTCGGGTGCGGATCAGCCGAGGCCGCGCAGGGCTGCCGCCGATTCGCTGAGTTCTCGCGCCGCTGCGTCGAGCTGTTCGGCCGTCGTTGTTGCGCCCCAACTGAAGCGCACGGCCGTGCGAGCGGTGTCGGCGTCGAGGCCCATTGCGAGCAACACGGGCGAGGGCTCGTCGCGGCCCGCCGCGCACGCCGAACCGCTCGAAGCGAGAATGCCGCGATCGTCGAGGGCGATCAGCAACGGCTCACCCCCGATGCCGGGCACGACGAACGAGGCGTGGCATGGCAAGCGTGTGGCGGGGTGACCCGTCAGGCGCGCACCCGGCACGGTCTCAAGTACCCGGCCGATGAAGGCATCGCGCTGAGCCTCAAGCGCGGTGAGTGGATGCACCGCACGCTCTGCCTCGGCGAGGTCGAGCGCGACAGCGAGCCCCACAGCCGCGGCCACGTTCTCGGTGCCCGAGCGCCGATCACGCTCTTGCCCTCCCCCGTGAATGAGCGGCTCGATCGCGGCGCCAGTCGGCAACAGCAGTGCTCCGACTCCCTTCGGGGCGCCGAGCTTATGGCCCGAGATCGTGATGGCGTTGGCTCCAGCGAGGTCGGTCAGCGGGTACCAGCCGGCGTATTGCACGGCATCCGTGTGCAGCGGCGCTCCGACCTCGTGCGCGGCACGGGCGAGAGCCGCGAGCGGTTGCAGCGTGCCCACCTCGTTGTTGGCG
>JBJOPU010000068.1:0-6951 GCA_046050505.1 Actinomycetota bacterium | reverse complement strand
GCCGGGCGCTTTGTCGGCCCGCCTTCGCTGAACGTGTCGCTCGCGAGAATGGATGCTCCGCCAATGCCGTCGCCGCCCGTGCGCGCGCCGAACAGCACGACCTTGTTGCCGACACCGCGCGCGTTCGCGAGGTGCAGGTCGTCATGCCGCAGCACTCCCACGGCAAGAGCGTTGACGAGCGGATTGGCCTGATACACCGCGTCGAAGACGGTTTCGCCACCGATGTTGGGCAACCCCAGGCAGTTGCCGTAGTGGCTGATGCCACTCACGACGCCCGGAACGACGCGCGCCGTGTCGGCGTGGTCGATGGCACCGAAGCGGAGGGCATCCATGACCGCCACCGGTCGCGCACCCATCGAGATGATGTCGCGCACGATGCCGCCGACGCCCGTGGCCGCGCCCTGGAAGGGCTCGATGTAGCTGGGGTGGTTGTGGCTCTCAATCTTGAAGGTGACGGCCCAGCCCTCGCCGATGTCGACGACGCCCGCGTTCTCGCCCATGCCGACCATGAGGTGCTCGCGCATCTCGTCGGTGACCTTCTGGCCAAACTGCTTGAGGTGCACCTTGCTCGACTTGTAGGAGCAGTGCTCGCTCCACATGACCGAGTACATCGCGAGCTCACCGCTCGTGGGGCGACGGCCCAGCAGGTCGCGAATGGCCTGGTACTCGTCGGCCTTCAAGCCGAGCGCCTCGAAAGGTTGAACCTTCTCGGGGGTGGCGGCGGCGTTGGCCACGGTGTCAGGAGCGGGAATCTGCGCGGGGCTCGTCACACCCTCCAGCCTACCGGCGGCCTAGGCTGGTGCTGTCGCCCAGCGACCCCGAAGCCCCCGTCGCCCTGAGCCACCCCAGGAGCCCCGCATGAACGCTCGATACATCTGGATGTACGCCGGCATCGGCGTGCTCGTCTTTCTTGGCGCGATGTTCTTGGGTATCGCGCTCAACCAGTGAACGCGAGATGCTGAGGGCATGACTCCTCTGCTGCCGCTCACCATCGTCGACGTGGTCGTCGTGCCGGAGCGCGGTTGGCTTTTCTTGCTCGTGCTGACGGTGCTCACGCTCGCCGTCGCCGCGGTGTTGCTCGTGCTCATCGAGCTGCTCGTGCGCGTCATTGCCATGCGCCAGCCGTGGACGGCCGTTCTGCTGCGCCACACCCGCCCGGCCCTGCGACTACTGCTCGTCGGCGTGGCGGTGTGGGTGTCGGTGAGTCTCGCCGCCCCCGAGTCGCGCTTCTCTGAGGTGATCGACCGCATTCTCACGGTCGGCGTGATCGGCTTGTTCACGTGGCTGCTGGTTGAGGTCGTCGACTTCGCGTTCGAGGGCGCCATGGTGCGCTTTCCGATCGGCGCCGATGCCACGCGCGCCGCCCGTCGCGCGCATACGCAGCTGACGTTCCTCAAGAGGCTCGCAACCGTGACGATCATCGTCGTCGGCGTGAGCGCCGCCCTGCTGACCTTCCCGCAGATGCAGGCCATCGGCGCGAGCCTGCTCGCCTCGGCCGGCCTTGCCGGCATCGTCGCGGGCCTCGCCGCCCAGTCGACGCTGTCGAACGTCTTCGCGGGCGTGCAGATCGCCTTCAGCGATGCCATTCGCGTTGACGACATCGTGATCGTCGAAGGTGAGTGGGGCCGCATCGAAGAGATCACCCTCACCTACGTCGTCATTCGCATTTGGGATGACCGCCGCCTCGTCGTGCCGTCGACCCACTTCACGAGCACGCCTTTTGAGAACTGGACGCGCACGGGCAGCGAACTGCTCGGCTCGGTCGAGCTCGACCTCGACTGGCGCGTGAGCCCCGCCGCGATGCGGTCGCGGTTGGCGGAGATTCTCGACGGGACGACACTGTGGGATCGCCGCGTCTCGGTGCTGCAGGTCTCGTCGGCCACCGACGGGTTCGTGCGCGTTCGCATTCTCGTGAGCGCGGCCGACGCCGGCTCACTCTTCGATCTGCGCAACTACGTGCGCGAGCAGCTCGTCGAATGGGTGCAGCTCGAGAGCCCCGGAGCCATGCCGCGAACCCGCGTGCTCATGGTCGACGCGGCGTCACGAGATGACGCGTCACCGGCCATTGACCCCGCCGACCAGTCCGCGAAGCGCCAGTTGTTCAGCGGCACGCCCGAAGCCCACCAGCGGGCGGAGCAGATGCTCGCGCCCTCGGCTGATCCGGATGCGCCGAGCCGCGTGGGCCCGGCGACCGACTAGCGGCGGCTGCTCAGCGCCCGACTAGCGGCGGCTGCTCAGCGCCCGACTAGGCCTTGGGAACCGGCGGGCCCAGAATCAACAGCACGGTGAAGAGCACCACGACCGCGAGCAGAATGAGGGCGGCCAGCAGGTAGGGGTGGTTGAGCATCCACCGCACCAGGCGATCGAACCAGCGTTGATCACGCGGGTCGTCGGTGGCCTCGCGGCGCCAATCACCCTCAAGCTTGCCGGTGCGGTGCGCCCAGATGTCGAACGGGATGGTCGCGTAGGGCACGATCGCCGTGACGACGGCGAGCAGGCCGAGGCCGACGCCCCAGCGCTGGTTGATAGCCGTCAGCACGGCCGTGGCGCCGTAGGCGAGGAACACGAAACCGTGGATGCTGCCGCCAATCGTGACCGCGATCGACAGGTCGAGCGTGGCGCGCAGGATGAGCCCAGTGATGAGCAGCGTCCAGGTGATCGCTTCGGCGATCGCGACGATGCGGTAGAGCTTCTTCGGGGTCAGGCGCGTAGCCGGGGAGGTCTCACGAGTCACGGCGCTAGCTCAGCACGCTCTGCTTAAGCACCGATGTGAAGAAGGTCAGGCCGTCGACGCCCGAGCGCATGGCTGCGGGAGTGTTGGGGCCGAAGCCCGGCTCGACAGCGTGCTCGGGGTGCGGCATGAGCCCGACGACGTTGCCGCGCTCGTTGCGCAGGCCCGCGATGTCGCGCAGCGAGCCGTTGGGGTTGACGTCGAGGTAGCGGAAGGCGACGAGGCCTTCGCCCTCGAGGCGGTCGAGCGTGGCTTCGTCGGCGATGAAGCCACCCTCGCCGTTCTTCAACGGGATGGTGATTTCTTGGCCGAGCTCGAAACCGTTGGTCCAGGCGCTGTCGGTGCTCTCGACGCGCAACCGCTGGTCGCGGCGGATGAAGTCACCGTGGTCGTTGCGAATCAGGCCGCCGGGCAGCAGGTGCGCTTCGACGAGAATCTGGAAGCCGTTGCAGATGCCCAGCACGGGCATCCCGCTGTTGGCCGCATCAATGACCTCGGCCATGATCGGCGAGCGCGCCGCGATGGCACCGCAGCGCAAGTAGTCGCCGTAGCTGAAGCCGCCGGGCAGCACGATCGCGTCGACGCCCATGAGGTCGTGGGTGCCGTGCCAGAGCGCGACGGGCTCGGCGCCGGCGAGCCGGATGGCGCGCTGAGCGTCTCTGTCGTCGAGCGATCCCGGAAAGGTGACGACGCCGATGCGCACTAGCGGGTCTCTCCGGCAATACCGTCGACGTGCACGCTGATGACGTCTTCGATCACGCCGTTGCTGAGCATGTCAGCCGCGAGCTGCTGGGCCGTTTCGAGCAGAGCTGCGTCGACCTCGCCGTCGACGTGCAGCTCGAAACGCTTGCCGATGCGCACATCGCGAATGCTCTCGTGACCGAGGCGGTGCAGCGCCCCCGCAACGGCCTTGCCGGCCGGGTCGAGCAATTCAGCCTTCGGCATGACCTCGACGACGATGGTGGGCACAGTGGACTCCCGGGGGTGGCTCGGCGGGTGGATGCGCCCAGTCTACCGAGCGCTCAGAAGGTAGTCGGCGCGCTCGAGCGTGGGCGCGATCAGCACGGCGTTGGCCTCGTCAGGGCCGAGGGCCCAGGCGCGTGCGTGTTCGTCTGACTTGCCGAAAGCGACGTGCCGCGCGATGAGTCGCTCGAGGCGCGTGACCTCATCGAGCACGACGCCGACCGTCACGTCGAGCAACGGCGCGACCCGGTGCCAGCCATGGTCATCGAGCAGCAGGTAGTTGCCCTCGACGATGATGCACGGCACCTCGGGCGTGAACGTCAGAGCGTCGGGCACGGGCTCTTCGATGGTGCGGTCGAAGCCGGGGGCGCGCACGGTCGTTGCCGGGGTGCGCAGCGACTCGAGCAGGGCGACGAAGGCGTCGACATCGAACGTGTCGGGCGCACCCATGCGCTCGCGGCTCCCCAGCGACACGAGGTGGGCCTGCGGAAAGTGGAATCCGTCCATCCGCAGCACCCGCGAGCCGGGCAGAAGCGCGGCGAGCTGGTCAGCCGCGGTTGACTTGCCGGCGCCGGGCTTTCCGGCCAGGCCCACGAGCAGCGGGGCGGATGAGGAGCGCGCGGCGAGCATCCCCTCAACAATCGCGGCGAGGGCGGGCAGGTCAATCGGCGCGCGGCCGTCGCTCACAGCCCCGTCGCGGCTTACGCCGACCGTGCTCACTCCGCGGCTGCCCGATCGGGAATCAGTGCGGCGATGCCGTGCGCGACCGCGTCGTCAACGATGAACTCGGCCCACTCGCGGCAGCCCTGCGCGCTCGGGTGAAAGTCATCGGTGGCGAAGTGGTCGGCGGCGTAGGGCGGCAACGGGGGCGTCATGTGAGCGAGCGGGAAGTTCGCGAGCGCACGGCGGGCGCTGACCTCGAGCGACTGTGCGTGCAAGTAGAGCGTTCCGCGCAAGGGCTCGGGCAGCAGGCCGAAGCGGTGAAACGCCGGCAGGGCGCTCATGAGGATGACCGCACGCGGGTGCGCCGCCTCGATCTCGCGCACGATGCGCGTGATGTCGCGGCGAAACGCGCGGTGCGAGCGCACCTGCATCGTGTCGTTCGCGCCGAGGCTGATGACGACGACGTCAGTCGGCTCGGCAATGGCCTCGTCAAGGTGGTCGCGAATGACATCGCGCGCGGTCGCGCCATTGCGCCCGCGAGCCCGCCAGCGCACGGGGCGCCCGGTGTGGGCGGTGAGCTCGGCGGCGACGCAGCCCGCCAGGCCTTCAACGGCTTCGTCGACTCCCACGCCCACCGCCATCGAGTCGCCCATGACGAGCAGGCGAATGGGGTCGTCTCCGCCGCCTCCCTCCCAGGGCTTGGGCGGCTCGGGCAGCAGCGGCACCACGCGACGCAGGCGCACCGTTTGCGGAACCAAGATGGGCGCGAGGGCCAGCACCACGGCCCGGCTGAGGCGGCGGCCGCGGAGCGGGCGGGGTCGGGGGGTCATGCGCGCGAGTCTAGGGCGCGTGGGTCAGCGCTGGTCGAGTGTCAGCGGTGGTCGAGTGTCAGCGTTGGTCGAGCAATCGGTCGAACCCGACACTCCACGCATCCTCCACCGCGAAGTCGGCCCAGTCTTTGTAGCCGATCGCGCTCGGGTGAAAGTCGTCGCTCGCGAAGAAGCCCTCGGTGTAGGGCGGCGGGGGTGGCGACATGTGCGCGCGCGGCGCGGCCTCGACGAGCTGCCGCGCCTCCCGTTCGAGCGATTGCGAGTGGCGGTAGAGGCTGCGGCGCAAGGGCTCGGGCAGCAACTGAAAGCGAAAGAACGCGGGCAGCGACGACATGAGCAGAGCGGCTTCGGGATGCGCGGCAAAGGTGCGCTCGAGAATGCGCCGCACATCGCGCCGAAACGCGTTCGCCGACCGCAAGGCGAGCGCGTCGTTGGCGCCCACCGTGAGAAACACGAGGTCGGTCGGCCCGTGGAGGGCGGGCGTGAGGTACTGCCGCACGAGGTCGCTCGCGGTGGCCCCGTTGCGCCCCGCCGCGCGCCAGTGCACCGTGCGTCCCGTGCGCGCGGCGAGAGCTTCGGCTAGTCGCCCGCCGAGCCCGAGGTCGGCGTGATCCACGCCGACGCCCGCGGCCGTCGAGTCGCCGATTACGAGCAGGTGCAGGGGTCGGGATGCTCCGCCCGCGCTACCCGACCCGCCGCCGTCAACGCTGCCTTCCCAGGGCAATGGCGCATCCGGAAGCCGCGGTGTCTCGCGCCGCAACCGGCGCCCCTGCGAGAGCAGCACGGGCCCTTGCGCGGCCGCGATCGCGCGGCTCAGCCGCAGTCGGCGCGGCGGTCGAAACTCGGTCACGTGCGGGAGTCTAAGGCGCGCGGCGTGAGGGTGCCTGAGCCGCTACGCCCCCGCGGGGGTCAGCCGCAGCAGTGTGCCCCAGGGGTCGTCGAGCTCGAGGGTGCGGCCGTCGTTGCGCACGGCGACTCCGTGGTGCTGCAGACGCTCAGCGGTGGCGCCGAGCTCGTCGGCGTTCGGCAGCACGAGGTCGACCTGGCCGAGGCCCAGGGTGGGCATCCGTCGACCGGCGCCGCTGCTGCGCCACACGTTCATGGCCATGTGGTGGTGATAGCCGCCCGCGCTCACGAAGATGGCCTGCCCGGCGAACGCGGTCGTGAGATCGAAGCCGAGCTGGTCAACATAGAAGTGCTGCGCGGTCGCTACGTCGCCGACACTCAAGTGCACGTGGCCGATGACGGCGGGGGCTGAGCCGTGTGCCGCGAGGGCCTCGTCGGTCAGGTGCTCGCGCAGAAAGCCGTTGGGGTCGAGACCGAGCGTGGCCATCTCGACCGAGCCGTGCACCCACGACCACTGGGTGCGGTCGCGATCCCAGTAGAGCTCAACGCCGTTACCCTCCGGGTCGTCGAAGTAGAACGCCTGGCTCACGAGGTGGTCGGCAGAACCGGTGAACCGCTGCGGATACGCCGTCGCCACCGTGTAAACCGCCGCCGCAAGCGCGGCTTGCGTCTCGAACAAGATGGCCGTGTGAAAGAGCCCCGCCTCGCGCGGACCGGCATGCTTCAGCTCGGGGCTGTGCCGCACAATCACGAGGGGTACGGATGCGGTGCCCAGGTCACCCGCCCGCCCGAGCGTCACCACCGGCCCCGTCGCGTCGAGCACGCTCAAGCCCACGGCGTCGCGGTAGTACGCCGTCATGCCGTCAAGGTCGGCAACGTCGAGGGTCACGGCACCCATCGAGGTGTCGGCCGCCAGTC
>JBJOPU010000067.1:0-6974 GCA_046050505.1 Actinomycetota bacterium | reverse complement strand
TCGTGCTCACCCGCACGGCCGGCGAGCTCACCTTCTCGAGCGCGCAGCGCTTCGCGATCGTGACGGCGCTCGCGGGTGCCCACTTTGTGGCGCTGCACCTCAACCTGCGGCGGTACATCACGGGCATTGACGCTTCGGGTGTCAACCTCGACGCCGGCGCCGAGTGGTGGTGGACGGGACCAATCGGCCCCAACGCCGTGTGGTTGCTCGGTTCGCTCGCGTACGCGCTGCTCGTATGGATTCTCGTGCGCACACTGGCTCGGTCGGTGGCACCCGCGGCGCCGTGAGCGCCCTGCCAGCGCCGTACGACGCCGGCGGGAGTCGACGTCGCGACATTCAGGGCCTGCGCGCCATCGCGGTGCTGCCCGTCGTTGCGTTCCACGCCGGTCTGCCGCTGAGCGGAGGCTTCGCGGGCGTCGACGTGTTCTTTGTGATCTCCGGTTTCGTCATCACGCTGGTGCTCCAGCGCGAGTGGTCGGCCACCGGGCGCGTGTCGCTCTCACGATTCTTCGTCCGCCGCTTCTTGCGACTAGCCCCCGCGCTCGCCGCCGTTGTTCTCGTGACGGTGCTGGTCACCTCCGTGCTCTCGCTGGGCATGGCGACAACGACGGCGCAGACGGGCCTGGGTGCCCTGTTGCTCTCGGCGAACCTCGTGATCGCGACGACGACGGGGGGCTACTTCGAGGCCCCGGCCGAGTCGAACCCACTGCTTAATCTGTGGTCACTCTCGGTCGAGGAGCAGTTCTACCTGGTGTTCCCGTTGTTGCTCGTGCTCGGATGGGTGATCGCGCGTCGGGGTGCTCGCACGAGGCGCGCTCCGCTCGTCATCACGAGCGTGGTGCTCGCGGTGTCGCTTGCCGGCGCCGTGCTCGTCTCTGCCCGCGTCATCGTCCACCCGTGGCTCGACCTCGCTTTCGGCTTCTACGGCCCCGCGGGTCGCGCGTGGGAATTCGCCGTGGGGGCCGTGATCGCGCTCATACTGCCGGTGGTCGCGCGCTGGGGCGCATCCGTCGCCGCGGTTGCCGGGGGCGCCGGCGTCACACTCATCGCTGTCTCGGCGGTCGCGCTGTCGGAGGCAACGCCGACGCCGGGGCTGACCACCCTCGTGCCCGTGCTCGGGGCCGCGCTCGTGCTCATCGCGGGCTCGGCCGCCGAGAACCCGATCTCGCGCCTTCTCGCCTCGCGCCCGCTCGTGGCCATCGGCGACGTCTCGTATTCGTGGTACCTGTGGCACTGGCCCGTGATTGTGATCGCGGGGATGCTCGCGCCCGGCTCCCCGCTCGTCCTCGTCATCGCTGCCGTGGTCTCGATCGTTCCCGCCATCGTGTCGTATCGCTGGCTCGAGCAGCCCCTGCGAGCGATGCACCCGGTGACTCCGCGTCGCGCGGTCGCCGTGGTCGGTGGCGTGCTCGTGGCACCGCTGCTGATCGTCTCTCTCGTGCTCGTTGCCGTCGGGCAGGGGTTCTGGCTGCCGAGCGTGCAGCAGTACCGGGCGCAGATCATCGACCGCCCCGGTCATCTCACTCAGGCGGTCGGGTGCAACATCTTCGCCGTCCCGGGCACGCCCGAGATGCAGCAATGTGTCTGGAATTCTGACGCGCCTGGCACTCCGATTTACCTGCTGGGTGACTCGTTCGCCGATCACCTGAGTGAGGGGCTCGCGCTCGCTGCCGCCGACCTCGAGGCGCCGCTCACCATGACGACGCAGCGCGGATGCCCGTGGACGGGTGTCGACGCCACCTTCGTCTCGCTCGGCACGTGGCCCTTGGGTCCGCGATGCCGCGCGGTCATCGCCGAAGCCCTCGACGCCGTCGCCGCGTCACCGGCGGGTGTCGTGGTGATCTCGTTCTCTGACCACTACTTCACGGGTGATGACTTCGCCACGAGCGACGGCGTGGGGGGCTACACGACAGAACCCGCGGCACGGTTGGCGAGCCACGAGGAGTGGCTTCGGGCGGCGGTTCGGCAGCTCGAGGTCGACGGCCACGCGGTCGTGCTCGTGCGTCCGACCCCGACTTTTGACCGTGATGCTGCCGACGGCCCGTATCCCTGGCAGCCCGAGGGATGCTCGCTCGTAGCCGTGATGGCGGGTGACTGCCGGCAGAGCATCCCCGAAGCGACGGCTGCCGATCGTCAGTCGGGCATGCTGCGCGTGCTCGAGACGATCGCGAGCGATGCGTCAGCGACGACGGTTCTCGACCTCTGGCCCGCCCTGTGCCGCGATGGCCAGTGCGCGACCGATGGCCTCACACCCTTCACGTTCGACGACGCGCTGCACCTGTCGCCCGCGGCCAGCGCGGCACTCTCACCGCAGCTGGCTGAGGCCCTCGAACGAGCGGCTCAGACGCCCGGAATGCCAATCACGCGGTAGGTGACCCCGGGCCACGCCTCGGCCGTCGAGACGCGGCGGCCGTCGACGAAGGTGCGGATGCCCGGCAAATCGGCCGGCGAGAGGCTGCGGTATTCGGCGTGGTCGGCCTGCACGACGGCCGCGTCGACGGGCTCACCGACGTGGTACGGCGCCCAGCCGAAGCGCGCGAGCTCGTCGTCGGTGTAGAGCGGATCGTGCACCAGCACCTCGGCCCCACGTGCCTGCAGCGCCGCGACGGCACCGAACACGCCGCTGAACGCCGTCTCTTTCACGCCGCCGCGGTAGGCGGCGCCGAGCACGACGACGCGCTGCCCGGCGAGCGAACCGTGCACACTCTCGAGCAAGCCGATCGTGTAGTCGGGCATTCCGGCGTTCGCTTCACGAGCCGCGCGCACCACGGTGGCTGCCGGGTCGTTCCACAGGTATAGCCGCGGATACACCGGGATGCAGTGGCCTCCGACGGCGATGCCGGGCTGGTGAATGTGGCTGTAGGGCTGCGAGTTGCTCGCCTCGATCACCTGGTAGATGTCGATGCCCGCGGTCGCGGCGTACTGCGCGAATTGGTTCGCGAGGCCGATGTTGACGTCGCGGTAGGTGGTTTCGGCAAGCTTCGCCATCTCGGCCGCTTCGGCGCTGCCGAGATCCCACACGCCGTTGCCGCGAGCGAGGTCAGGGCGCTCGTCGAAGTCGAGCACGGCCTCGTAGAAGGCAACGGCACGCTCGGCGCCTGCGGGCGAGAGTCCGCCGACGAGCTTCGGGTACTTGCGAAGATCGGCGAAGACACGGCCGGTGAGCACGCGCTCGGGGGAGAAGACCAGGTGGAAGTCGGTGCCCTCGGTGAGGCCCGAGCCTTCTTCGAGCATGGGCTTCCAGCGCGTACGGGTTGTGCCGACGGGCAGGGTGGTTTCGTACGCAACGAGCGTGCCCGGGGTCAGGTGTGCTGCGAGCGTGCGCGTCGCGTCATCCATCCACCCGAAGTCAGGGTGGGCCTCGTCGTCAACGAAGAGGGGGACCACGAGAACTACGGCGTCGGCGCCCGGAACAGCATCGGCGTAGTCGGTCGTCGCGCGCAGTTTTTTGGCAGGCACGAGCTCGGCAAGCAACTCACCGAGGTGCGCTTCACCCGGAAACGGTTCGACACCCTGGTTAATGAGCTCAACGGCGGTCCGGTTGACATCAACTCCGACGACGTCGTGGCCTTTTGAGGCGAACTGTACGGCCAGCGGCAGACCGATTTTTCCGAGGGCGATGACGGCGATCTTCACCGGGCAAGCCTAACGGTCGGTGCGCGGTGCCTCTGCGGTCGCGAGTCGAGCCTCCAGCTCGACGATGCGGTCAGTCAGTCGGGCTTCGGTCAGCGCGATCTCGCGCGCGAGCTGCGTGTTCGCCCGCGCGAGCTGCACCGAGCGCTTGTATTCGTTCACGACGTAGAGAAGGCCCGCGACGATGGCGAGGTAGAAGAGCAAGTCGGCGCCGCGCCCGATGCCGACAAGGTTGGCGAGCCAGCTTAAGAGCCCCGGCCAGACAACCATCACGACGCCAGCGAGCAGGGCGAGCATCACGAGCAGCCGACGGATGGCGAGGTGCCGCGCGCTCGGGGTCGATCGCACGAGGTACACACCGATGCCCACGAGGGCGACGATGAGGATGACCTGGAACCACATGATGGCGCCCTCCTTCGAATTCGGTCGACGGCTAGTTGATGATGAGGTCGACGAGGATATTGATCGAGTTGAGCAACGACTGGCCCTTGGCCTTCGAGTAGTCGGTGTAGAGCACTTCGACCGCGAATTCTCGCCACGACAGTTTCGAGGCGCCGAGCTGCACGACGATCTCGCTCCCGTGCGCCATTCGGTCTTGCTTGAGGTTGACGGCACGAGCGGCGTCGATGCGCAACACCCGCAGGCCATTGTGGGCATCGGTGAGCGTGAGGCCCGTCGACAGGTTGGTGACGGCGACGGCCGTCTTGAGCACGATCTTCTTGAGTAGGCCGGGCTTCGTACGGTCGTCGAGAAAGCGCGAGCCGAACACGATCGCCACATCGTCAGCGCGCGCGAGGTCAATCATCGCGATCGCGTCGACCACACGGTGCTGCCCGTCGGCATCGAACGTCACGAGGTACTGCGCACCGTCTTGCTCGCGCGCGTACGAGATGCCCGTTTGCAGGGCAGCGCCTTGCCCGAGATTGTGGGGGTGTCGGATGACGCGGGCGCCCGCCGCCTCGGCGACGGCAGGCGAGTCGTCGCTCGACCCGTCATCGACGCACACGATGTTGCTGAACTGTTCGCGCAGGTCGGCGATCACTCCGCCGATGACCGTCTCTTCATTGAAGAGCGGGATGACGATCCAGACGTCAGGGCGCTGAGTGGTGGCCGTGATTGCGGGCGAGGAGGCTTCGGCCATGACGCCCATTGTGTCAGAACGCGGTAGCCTAGAGCGGCGCGTGCCCGCGCATCCGCCCCTCATCGAAAGCGCGCCTTCGTGACCCACTCTGCCGACGTTCGCATCGTTGATTCTGCCGATGTCGCTGCCACGGCACGCATTGGCTCGGGCAGTTCGATCTGGCACCTCGCGCAAGTGCGAGAAGACGCCGTGATCGGCGAGAACTGCGTCGTGGGGCGTGGCGCCTACATCGGCACCGGTGTCGTCATGGGCGACAACTGCAAAGTGCAGAACTACGCGCTCGTGTACGAACCCGCGCACCTCGAAGCGGGCGTGTTTATTGGCCCTGCCGTCGTGCTCACCAACGACACCTACCCGCGCGCGGTCAATGTCGACGGCAGCCCGAAGTCGGCCCACGACTGGCAGCCCGTCGGGGTCACGATTCGCGAGGGTGCCGCGATTGGTGCGCGCGCCGTGTGCGTTGCTCCCGTCGAGATCGGCCGCTGGGCCACGATCGCAGCCGGCAGCGTTGTGACGAAAGATGTTCCCGCCTTCGCTCTCATGGCCGGCGTGCCCGCACGCCGCCTGGGCTGGGTGGGCAAAGCCGGCGTGCGACTCGTTGAGCGCGACGGGCACTGGGTGTGCCCGCAGACCGGCCAGACCTACGTTGAGGCCGACGGCCTTCTGAGAGAGGAACCACTCGCGTGAGCAAGCCACTGATCCCCGCAGCGAAGCCTCTCATCGGCCGGGCGGAGCGCAAGGCCGTTGATCGCGTCTTGCGGTCGGGCATGATCGCCCAGGGCCCCGAGGTCGCGGCGTTTGAGGCCGAGTTCGGTGCACACTTCGTTCAGGGTCGCGCGTGCGTTGCGGTCAACAGCGGCACGGCCGGCCAGCACCTCGGGCAGCTGGCCGCGGGCGTCGGCCCCGGCGACGAGGTCATCGTGCCGTCGTTCACGTTCGCGGCAACGGGTAACTCGGTGGCCCTCACGGGCGCGACCCCCGTCTTCGTCGACATCGAGCCCGAGACCTTCGGCCTCGACCCCGTTGCGGTCGAGAAGGCGATTACGAAGAAGACCAAGGCCATCATGCCCGTGCACCTGTACGGGCACCCGGCGCGCATGGTTGAGCTCGAAGCCATCGCGAAGAAGCACGGCCTCGAGATTTACGAAGACGCCGCACAAGCGCACGGCGCCTCCCTCAACGGTCGCCCGGTGGGCACCTGGGGCCGATTCGCGATGTTTAGCCTCTACCCGACCAAGAACATGACCTCGGGTGAGGGCGGCATGGTCGCGTGCGACAGCCCCGAACTCGTTCGCGCGGTCAAGTTGCTGCGCAACCAAGGTCAAGAGATTCAGTATCACAACGAGGTCATTGGCTTTAACGCGCGCATGACCGACATTCACGCCGCGATCGGCCGCGTGCAGCTCGGCCGCGTCGATGGCTGGACGGCCACGCGTCAGCAGAATGCCGCCTACTTGAGCGCGGGCATCACGGGAGTAGCGACTCCCGTGACCGCCCCGGGGGCTGTGCACGTCTTCCACCAGTACACGGTGCGCGTCACCGACGACCGTGATGGCTTCGTCAAGGCGCTGCGTGAAGAACACGGTGTCGGCTCGGGCGTCTACTACCCGATTCCGAACCATCGCTTGCCGTCGCTCGCGACGTATGCGCCCGGGCTTGATCTGCCCGAGACCGAAAAGGCTGCGCGTGAAGTCGTGTCGTTGCCCGTGCATCCGTCACTCTCACGTCGTGACCTCGACCGCATCGTCACGGCGGTCAACGCCGTTGCCGGAGCGGGCGCCTGATGACGGCGTTGCGCGCCGGCCTCATCGGCGTGGGCATGATGGGCCGGCATCACGCTCGCGTATTGCGTGAGCTCGACGGCGTTGACCTCGTCGCCATCGCTGACCCGGGCGGAGACCCGCACGGGGTTGCCGGGAGCCTGCCGATTCTTCCCGACATTGACGCGCTCGTTGCCGAAGGCGTCGACATTGCCGTCGTCGCGGTTCCCACCCGATTTCACGAGGATGCCGCGCTCACCCTCGCGGCAGCCGGGGTTCACACGCTCGTCGAGAAGCCCATTGCCGACACTCTCGAGGCGGGGCAGCGCATGGTCGACGCCTTCGAGTCGGCAGGATTGATCGGGGCGGTCGGCCACATCGAACGCTTCAACCCTGCTCTGCAAGAGATGCGCCGCCGTATTGCAGCGGGCGAGCTCGGC
>JBJOPU010000066.1:0-7013 GCA_046050505.1 Actinomycetota bacterium | reverse complement strand
CGGCAAGAGTCCCCATTCGGCGGTCTTGGCCGCGATCACCTTCATCGCGGCCGCGTGGACCTCTTTGAAGCGGATGCCCGGCTTCACGATCGCGAACGCCGCGTCAGCCGCCTCACGCACGGCCTCGTACACCCGGCGCTGCACGTCGGTGAAGGTGCCCGATACCGGTAGCGTGCGGGTGATGTCGGCCGTGTAGTAGCTCTCGAGCTCGACGCCCGCGTCAATGAGAATGAGGTCGCCCGGCACGACGGGCCCGTCGTTGCGCGTCCAGTGCAAGATGCACGCGTGGGGGCCGCTCGCGGCGATCGTGTCGTAGCCGACGGTGTTGCCCTCGGCGCGCGCCCGGCGATTGAACGTGCCCTCGACGAGGCGCTCGCCGCGCGCGTGCGCGACGATCTGCGGCAGATCCGCGATGACATCGTCGAAGCCCTGCTGCGTCGCATCCACGGCATGGCGCATTTCGGCGATCTCGAACGCGTCTTTCACGAGTCGCAACTCACTGAGGTCGCGGGCGAGCTCGTCGTCGCGGGCCGTGTCGACCTCGGTGGCTCCGGCGAGCAAACGGGCTACGTCGAGCGCGTCCGTCAGCGCCCGGTCGGCCTCGCGCACGATGAGGGTCTCAACGGCGTCGGCGCTCTCGACAACGGCGGTGGCGTCGGCAAGCCCTGCTGTGGCGAGACCCAGGTCAACGGCGACCTCGGCGAGCGAGGGCCGCGGGCCTGTCCAGAATTCGCCGATCTCGGGGTTGGCGTAGAACTCGTCTGAGTCGCGACCCGCGCCCTCACGAAAGTAAAGAGTTGCCGTGTGCGCATCGCCGGCGGGCTCGAGCACGAGCACGCTGCCGGCGACGGTGTCGGCACCCCAGCCCGTCAGGTGCGCGAAGGCCGAGTGCGCGCGGTAGGGGTAGTCCGTGTCGTTCGACCGTTGCCGCGCGGGGCCCGCGGGCAGAACGAGGCGAACGCCCGGGTAGAGCGCCGACAGGCGGCCGCGACGCTCGGCCGCTCGCGCGGCGACGGGTCGCTCCGACGTCGAAGGCGCGGGGCGCTCAGCCCAGCTGCTCGAGATGTACTGCCGAAAGGTATCGCTCGACGGGGTGGTCGAACGGTTCTCGGTCGCGCGGGGGGCATCCTTGCCGTCGGTCATGCCTACATTCTGGCACTGGGCGGATGCTGGTCCACTGCTATTCGAGGATCAGCCGCGCCACCACGGGTCGGTGGTCGCTGCCGCTGCCGTCTTCTGTCGTGATGACGCGCATCCCGGTCACCGTGATGTCGGGTGTCACGAACACGTGGTCGATGGGCGCACCGAGGAGCGGCGGCAAGCGCGTGGGCCAGGTGCCGACGGCGCCGTTGCCCGTGAGGAGCCCCGCGTTAAGGCACTCGCCGAAGCCAAGGCCCGCCACGCCGGCGTCGGGGTCGACGACGCGGAAGTGGTCGGCAGTGGCGTTAAGGTCGCCGGCGAGGATCACCTGCTCGCCGCGACAGACGGCGTCGATCCAGCGCAAATCAGAGCGCCAGTTTGAGAGCTCGCCGGGAATCGGTGCAACGGGGTGCACACCGATGATGGTCGGCCCTGTGCCGTCGACGGGTCGCAGAACCATGCTCGGCACGACCGAGGTGTTGCCGACGGAGTCATCGACGGCGTACTCGCCGAGGTCGACCGAGATAAGCACGCTGGTCGAGCGCGCCTTGGCGATGTAGTCGAAGGCAATCGAATAGACCCACATGGGGCGGCCCGCGGCCCGCGTGAGTTCGGCGATCGCGACCGCAGCGTCTTGACTCGTCTCGGGCAGCACGACGATGTCGGCCTGTTCGGCGATGACGAGGTCGGCAATGCGTTCGGCACCGGGGGCGTCGCCGAGCGTGTTCCACGAGAGCACCGAAAGCTCGGCGGGAGCCCTCGTCGGAAACGACTCGTCGCCGAAGCCCCGCGTCGACAGAACGGCCACGTTGAGTGCCGCGAACACCACGGCCAGCAGGGCGATCGCGGCAAGAAAGCGCCGAGCGCCCGCCCAGAGCAGGGCGAGCAGGCCGAGCGTGAACGCCACCATGATCGCCACCGTCGCCCCGAGCGCGCGAACCGAGACGAGTTGCGCCACCACGGGAGCCTCGGCCAAGCCGAAGAGGTTGGGCCACGCAATCACGAGCAGCGCGGCTGCGACCCCCACGATCACAGCGGCGGCAAGAAAGCGTCGGATCATGGTGGGTCGAGCCTACTCGCGGTGTTTCGGAGCGGGCTGAGGCCGCGGATGCTCGCACGGTGCGCGGCCGTCGGCACAGCATCCCGCCCGTAGCATGGCCCTATGACGCGCGGCCCGATCGATCTGCACACGCACAGCAGCGTCAGTGACGGCACCGAGACGCCCACGCAACTCATTCGCGCGGCAATTGAGGCCGGCCTCGACACTGTGGCGATCACGGACCACGACTCGACGGCGGGCTGGGACGAAGCGCTCACGGCGGCAGCGGGCAGCGGTCTGCAGGTGATTCGCGGCATCGAGCTCAGCACGCGGCACGAGTGGCGCAGCGTGCACGTGCTCGGGTATCTCTTCGACCCCAACGACACGGCAATCGTGCGCGAGACGGCACGCACGCGCGACGACCGCCTCAACCGCGCCGAGCGCATGGTCGCGCGCTTGTCAGAGGATTACGACGTCAGTTGGGATGACGTGCTCGCGCAAAGCGGCGGCGTCTCCATCGGCCGCCCGCACATCGCCGACGCGCTCGTCGCCCGTGGCATCGTGCCCAATCGCTCGGCGGCTTTCGAGTCGATCTTGCACTTCTCGGGTGGCTACTACTTGCCGCACGAAGCACCCACCGTTCTGGATGGCGTACGGATGATCGCCGAAGCCGGCGGTGCCCCCGTGCTTGCTCATCCCGCAACCCGCGGCCGCGAGGCCGTCGTCGATGGCGACTCGCTCGCCCGCTTGGTCGACGCCGGACTCGTCGGCCTCGAGGTCGGCCACCGCGAGAACACCCCCGATGGCCGCGAGCGACTGGTTGAGCTCGCCGAACGCTTTGACCTCGTCATGACGGGGTCGAGTGACTACCACGGCGACGGTAAGCCCAACCGCTTGGCCGAAAACACGACGACCCCCGAGGCTCTTGAGCGGCTCGTCGCGACAACGCGCGGTGTCGCGCCCGTTCGGGTCTAGTGCGCCCTACTCGGGGATCAGCGGCTCAATCGGCTCGGTCCACAACGCCCATAGTCCGTTCGCGAGGTCGGCGCGCGGTGCGGCGCGACCATTGCAGGCGACGGCCATGACCACATCGCGGTCGACGGAAACCCGGAAGTTGGAGAGGTAGCCACCCCAGCGGCCCGAGTGCGACAGCGTGCCATCGTCGTTGAGATAGATGCCAGCGCCATAGCGCGCGCCGTCATTGTCAGAAATGGCGCCCTCGGCGAAGTCGTCGCTCACGATCTCACCGTCGCGATACTCGTCGCCCCAGAGAGCCAGATCAGTGGGCGTCGTGATGATTCCTGTGTGACCGTAGGCACTCCATGCCCCCTGCTGAACCGCGAGATCGACTTCGTAGGAGGTCGCGATATCCGGGGCGAGCAGCGTGGGGGCGAGAGCCATATCGAGGTCGAGCGGGCTAAAGACGCGGGTCTGTAAGAAGTCGGGAAGCGATTGGCCGCTGACGTTCTCGACCACGGTCGCGAGCAAGACGTAGTGACTGTTCGAGTAGAAGTAGCCATCGCCCGGTTCGCGGTCGGGTTCACGGGCGATCGCCGCGAGCGTTGTCGACTGATCGGCCGCGTCAGTAAAGCCAATACCCCGACGGTCCAGCTCGATCCAGTAGTCGGGCAACCGCGCGGTGTGGTGCATGAGCGCGTCGAGCGTGGTCTCGTCGGCCCAGCGGGGCAGGCCGGCGATGTAGCGCGAGACGGGGTCGCTGAGTGAGAGCAATCCATCGCGCTGCAGCAGCAAGACGGCCGTCGCGGTGAACTGTTTCGAGATCGACGCGATGTCGAAGCGCGTGCTCGTGGTGAGGGGGGTGCCCGACGCGATGTCGGCGAGCCCTCGCGCGTTCGCCCACACGAGCTCGCCGCGCACGGCGACGGCGGCGGAGCATCCCGGAAGCGTCATGCTCGTGAGGCTCTCGAGCAACTCGTCACTCAGCTGTGTTTTTTTGTCCACGGCCAGAAGGTTCTTCGACGCCTCGAGCGACGCGTTTTCGATCACTTTGCCCTGCGGAAGGTCGGCGGCTGCGCACCCCGCGAGAAGCACGCCGACGAGACTGGCCGCCAGTGCGGCGGAGCGGCGGCGAGCGGCGTTCACTCGCTCAGAATAGTTGGCCGTGGCGGAGACTATGCCTGGTCGGGAGCGTCGTGGCCGCCATGAGCCCCCGGCCCGCCCGCTGGCACCGGCGTGCGTCGCACGAAGAACACGGCGGGAATCGCGACTGTCGCAATGATCGCGCCCACCGTGAACGCCGCGCGCACACCGTCGGCGGTGACCGATGCGACGTCGGCGCCCCCACCGCCAAATGCTGCCGCCACCGAGATGAAAAGCGCGATGCCGGCAGCGCCCGCAACCTGCTGAATGGTGCCGACGATCGCGCTGCCGTGCGAGTTCAACTGCGGCGACAGCGCAGAGAGACCGTTCGTGAGCAGGGGAGTGAAGAGCAAGGCCAAGCCCAGGCTCACGCCGATGTTGACGAACGCGATGAGCCACAGCGGGGTCGTCGCGGTGAAGAGGGCCATTCCCCACAGTGAGCTGGCGAGCAAGATCGAGCCGGGGATCACGAGCGACATGGGCCCGACGGCGTCGTAGCGACGACCGATCCACGGCGCGATGAGACCTTGGAGGAGGGCCCCCGGAAGGATGATGAGGCCCGACACGAGGGCGCTCGCGCCGATGACGTCTTGCACGAAGAGCGGAATCAGAATGATGGCCCCGAAGAGCGCCATCGAGGCCACGGTGACGATCGCGATCGAGATGGCGAACTGCCGCTCAGCGAACGTGCGCAAGTCGAGGAGGGCGCCGTCGGTGCGTTGCAGCACGAGCTGGCGCCATACGAAGAGGGCGAGTGAGCCGAGTCCAATCGCGAGCGCGATGCCGGCCGTCGCCGTGGTCGATGCCGCCTGCTCTGCGGGTTGGCGGCCAGCCTCGCCGAATTCGGCGAGCCCAAACACGAGGCCGCCGAAGCCCGGAATCGAGAGAAGCACTGAGAGAACATCCAGCCGCCCGGGGCGCAGTTCTCCCACGTTGACCATGCGCACCGCGCCGATCACGAGCGCCGCGACTGCAATCGGCAGCATCGTGATGAACAGCCACCGCCAGTCAGCGAAGCTCAAGATTAGGCCCGAGATGCTGGGGCCGAGAGCAGGAGCCACTGCAATGACGGTCGAGATCGTGCCGACGACGCGCCCGCGTCGCTCGGGGGCCACAAGGGCAAACACGGTCGTGAAGAGCATGGGAAAAATGATGGCCGTGCCGCTCGCTTGCACGATGCGGGCAAACAGCAGCGCCTCGAACCCCGGCGCGGTGGCGCCCAGAATCGTTCCCGCGGTGAAGAGCGACATCGCGACGAGATACATCGAGCGCGTCGAGAATCGCTGCAACAAGAACCCCGTGATCGGGATGATCACCGCCAGGGTGAGCATGAACGCCGTCGTCAGCCACTGGGCGAGCGATGCCGTGATGCCGAGTGACTCGATGAGCACGGGAATAGCGACGCCCATGAGGGTCTCGTTGAGAATGACGACGAAGACCGAGCCGATGAGCAGGCCTATGACCGTGCGATCGCGCGTGGCCATTGTTGCTGCATCACGAGTGGGGGCGGCGGAGGTGCTATCAGTGGCAGGCATAGGCACCCCAACCTACTCCGCACCCGAACTATTCCCGACGACGAGTCGACGGGAAGGCCCGAGAGACCTTCTCTACTCCGCCGCGGACGGTGCGCTGGCGCCCGAGCCGCCCGTGCGGCGGCGACGGCGGCGGCGCGGTGTGCCCGAACCCTCGGCACGCGGTTCGCTCGACGCTGCGGGTCCCGCGGGTGTCGTGGCGGAGCCACTCGATGCGGTGCCGCGCGAACCAGACCCGCGTGACTCGCCTCGCCCGCTCGAGCCACCCGTGCGGCCGCGCTCGCGCGGCGGGTGCGACGCTTCGCGCTCGACCTTAGGAATAGGGGTCGACTTCAAGCGCCCCTTCGATCCCTCGGGAATGTCGAGGTCGCTATAGAGGTGCGGTGACGAAGAATAGGTCTCGACCGGCTCGGGCTGGTTCATCTCGAGCGCGCGGTTGATGAGCGCCCACTTGTGCATGTCGGCCCAGTCGACGAACGTGACGGCGATGCCCGTCTTGCCGGCGCGACCCGTGCGGCCGGCGCGGTGCAGGTAGGTGTCGTGGTCGTCGGGCACCGTGTGGTTGATGACGTGAGTGACGTCGTTGACGTCAATACCGCGAGCCGCGACATCCGTCGCAATCAAGATGTCTTTCTTGCCGGCCTTGAACGCCGCCATGGCGCGCTCGCGCTGCTCTTGATTGAGGTCGCCGTGCACGGCTGCGGCACTGAACCCGCGGTCGGTGAGCTCTTCGACGAGCTTCGCCGCGGCACGCTTCGTTCGCGTGAAGATGACGGTCTTGCCGCGACCCTCGGCCTGCAGGATGCGCCCCACCACCTCGTCTTTGTCGAGAGCGTGCGCGCGGTACACGACGTGCTTGATGTTCGCCTGCGTGAGGCCTTCATCGGGGTCGGTCGCGCGAATGTGGATCGGCTTCGACATGAAGCGGCGCGCGAGCGCCACGATCGGGCCGGGCATGGTCGCCGAGAACAACATGGTGTGTCGCGTGGGCTTGGTCTGCGCAAAGAGCTTTTCGATGTCGCTCAAGAAGCCGAGGTCGAGCATCTTGTCGGCCTCGTCGAGCACCATGACCTCGACGTTGGCGAGCGACAGCAAGCGCTGACTCGCCAAGTCGAGCAAGCGGCCGGGGGTGCCGATGACGATCTGGGCGCCGGCCTTCAGCTGCTCGATCTGGCCTTCGTAGGCCTTGCCGCCGTAGATCG
>JBJOPU010000065.1:0-7073 GCA_046050505.1 Actinomycetota bacterium | reverse complement strand
GCGACCGAGTACGGCCTCGCCGCGGTCGTCGTGTGTGGCGACCGCGAGCGCGCCGAGCGCATCACGAAGAACCTCGTCGCGGGCACCATCTGGGTCAACTGCTTCTTCGTGCGCGACCTCGGCGCACCCTTCGGCGGCAGCAAGAAGAGCGGCATCGGCCGCGAAGGTGGCGTGTGGTCATTCGACTTCTACGCTGACGTCAAGAACACCGTCTACGCACCCGCAGGGTGGAAGGAGTAAGTCATGGGAAAGGTTGTCGGCGCCGCGATGCTCGCGCACGTGCCCACCATCATGCTGCCGCAAGACGTGCGGTACGACCTCAACGACGGCAAAGAGATCAGCCTCGTGCCCGGCCTCAAGCGTTTTCGCACCGAGGTCATGGAGACCCTCGACTACGACACCGTCGTCGTGCTCGACTCGCACTGGGCCACGACCGTTGAGTTCGTCATCAGCGCGCAAGCCGAACGCTCGGGGCTGTTCACGAGCGAAGAGCTTCCGCGCGGGATGTCGCAGATTCCGTACGCCTTCCGCGGTGACCCCGAACTCGCGAATGCCGTGGCCAACTACGACGAGAAGAACGGCACCTGGGTCACGCCCATCAGCGACCCGCACTTGCCGATCTTCTACGCGACGGTCAACCTGTGGCACTACCTCGGCCGCGGTCTCGACAAGCGCTGGGTGAGTCTCTCGGTCTGCCAAACGGCCACGACCGACGACTTCTTGCGCGCGGGCCGCGCCCTCGGCGAGGCCATTCGCGACAGCGACCGCAAGGTGCTGCTGCTCGCCTCGGGCGCGCTCTCGCACACGTTCCACAAGCTGCGCGACTTGCGCAAGCACGAGGCGAGCGACCCGAAGCACATCTACAGCGAGGGCGCCCGCCTTGCCGACCTCGAACGCATCGAGTGGATGAAGGCGGGCGACCACAAGCGCATTCTCGAGACCATGCCCGAGTTCAAGAAGTTCAAGCCCGAGGCCAACTTCAGCCACTGGTTGCAAATGGCGGGCGCCACAGGCGAAGAGGCGAACACGGCTCGCGGAGTCATGTACTCCGAGTACGAGAACTCAATCGGAACGGGCCAGGTGCACGTCTACTTCCCCGAGCCCGAGGGCGGGTTCCCGCTGCCGAAAGACGTGACGCTCTCGCGCGACGACGCTGACGATGTGGCGGGTGCCGCATGACCGAGTACCGGCGCATTCTTCTCGACGGCGTGGCCGTGCAGGTCGTGCGGCACGGCGACGAGCTGCGAGCATCCGACGGCCGCATGGTCGGGGTCGACGAGGCTATTCACTTGCCGCCCAGCGAGCCGACCAAGATCATCGCCGTGCACTTGAACTACCCGAGCCGCAGCGACGAGTTCATGACCAAGCTGCCGCCCGCGCCCACGTACTTTCACAAGCCCATCACGGCGCTCAACAGCCACAAGGGTGCCGTCGTGCGACCGGCGGGGCTCAAGTGGCTCAACTACGAGGGCGAAATCGTCATCGTGATCGGGCGCACGTGCCGCAACATCTCGCCGGCCGAAGCAGGCGACTACATCGCGGGCTACTCGGTCGGCAACGACTACGGCCTGCACGATTTTCGCGACACGGATGCTGGCTCGATGCTGCGCGTCAAAGGAAGCGACACGCTCGCACCCGTGGGGCCGGGCCTCGTGACCGATTGGGACTTCCGCGGCAAGACGATCCGCACTCTCGTCAACGGAAAGGTCGTGCAAGAAGACGCGACCGACACGATGGAGTGGGACATGCACTACCTCGTCGCCGACCTCGCCCGCACCATCACGCTTGTGCCGGGCGACATGATCTACTCGGGCACGCCCGCGAACTCACGGCCCGTGCAGCCCGGCGACGTCGTCGAGGTGGAGGTCGACGGCCTCGGCCGCCTCACCAACACAATCGTCGAAGGCCCCACGCCGATTCGCACTGACGTAGGGGCCCAGCCGACCTCGAGTGAAGAAGTCGTCTCGACCGCCCTCGGGGGAGACTGGGAGTTCCGCGGCATTCGCACTCCCTCCAACGACCTGTACCCCTCCCGCCTCAACGATTAAGGAACCGCGCATGATTCGCATCGACGTTGACATGAACAAGTGCCAGCACTACGGCCAGTGCGTCTTCGAGGCACCCGAGGTGTTTCAGTTGAACGCTGACGACAAGCTCGAATACGTCGCCGAAGCGCCCGACGAGATGCTCGCCGACCTCGAGGCCGCTGCTGACGTGTGCCCGATGCAGGCGATTCTGCTGACCCGCAGCTGACTCCCCTGTGTCTGATCGCGAGGCGGATGCTCCGCTGCTGATCGTCGGAGCCTCGATGGCGGGCCTGCGCACGGCCGAGGGCGCACGGCGCGCCGGCTACACGGGGCCCATCGAGTTTCTCGGCGCCGAAGCGCACGCGCCGTACAACCGGCCACCCCTCTCGAAAGAGTTGCTGCAGACCGAGGGGCAGGGTCACGCTGACGTGGCCTTTCCAATCCGCTCGGCGCTCGAGGAGGGCGTCTCGTGGGTGCTCGGGCGTGCGGCGGTGTCGCTCGACGCCGAGCGGCGCGTCGTCGTTGACGATGCCGGGGATGAGCATCCGTACAGCGCGCTCGTGATCGCGACCGGCCTGCGGCCCAAGCCCCTGCCGATCGACGACCACGGACTCGGCGGCATTCACGTGTTGCGCACGCTCGACGACGCGGTCGCGCTGCGTGACGTGCTGCGGCCCGGCGCCAACGTCGTCATTCTGGGCTCGGGATTCGTCGGCTGCGAGATCGCGGCGACGGCGGCCAAGAATGGCGCGACGGTATCGGTCGTGACGCAGAGCCGTGTGCCGCTGCAGCGCGCGCTCGGCTCGCTGCTCGGCGCGGAAATGCGTCGGCGGCACGAGAGCCACGGCGTGCGGTTCTTCACGGGCGAGTCACTCTTCGGACTCGTCGGCGACCCCGCCGTCGAGCGCGTCATTCTCACCAGCGGCGTCATGCTCGAGTGCGATGTGCTCGTCGTAGCCGTGGGCAGCGACCCCAACACCGAGTGGCTCGCCACGTCGGGGCTCGACGTCTCTGACGGCGTGCTCGTCGATGCGGGTCTGCGTGCCGTTGATGTCGATGGCGCCGTGCGCCCCGACATCTTTGCCGTGGGCGATGTGGCGCGCTACGCCAACCCACTCTTCGACGACGTCGCCCGCCGCGTCGAGCACTGGAACCTCCCGACCGAGACGGGCAAGCGCGCGGGCCAGCTCATCGCCGCGCACCTCGCGGGCGACGACTGTGAGCCGCTCGCGGCCGCGGGCTTCGCGCCCCTGCCCTCGTTCTGGAGCGACCAGTACGACGCCCACGTGCTCGCCTTCGGCATGACCTACCTCGCCGATCGCAGCGAACTCGTTGCGGGCTCGGTCGACGACGAGTGCGTGGTCGAGTTCTTCCGCGGCGACGAGCTCGTCGGAGTCTGCGGCATCGGGATGCGCAGCGCCGTCCAGGCCTACCGCACGCGCTTCGCGCCCCCCGCTCCCCTGCCCGCCTCTTAGCGCCACCTCTCGCGGCGGCTCCGCATCCACCCCCACACCCGCGCCGCCACGTCATCCCCCGGCGCCGACGCCACCGCCACCGCCACCCGCGCCGGCGCCGACGCCGCGGCCTCTCCGTGTTGCGTGGCGGGCTCCTCCGGCCGGTCCACTTTTCTTGTGTGAAGCCGTACTGACGTCAAACCGGCTTTACACAAGAAAAACACGGGAGCGCCCTCCGGACTCGACCGGCGTTCACCGGTTCAGGGCGCCCAACCCTGCGCCAGCTATGTGCCTCCGGCGGCACATGCCGCGAGCGGCACACAGGCGCAGCAGAAACTCTCGCCGGCCCGCAGCGTGATCGCTCGCCGACAGCGTGATCGCTCGCCGGCCGAATGAGCGACTCAGGGCCCGTCACGCCAGAAGGCGCACAGCTCAGAAACCGCCGACCGCCGCACGCCAGAGCGTGCGCAACTCTGCCTCATCGGGCAATGAGTCGGGGCGCAGCACGGCGTCGTCGACGACGAAGTAGAACGCGGCGGTCACCGACTCGAGCGCCAGCCCTGCCCAGCGCGCGTAGGCCAACCGGTAGAGCGCGAGCTGCAGTTCTTTGGCCGCGCGGTCGGCGTCGTCGCGCGGGGCCTTGCCGGTCTTCCAGTCGACGATCTCGACACTGCGCGGGGCTCGGCCCGACCCTCGGTCGCGAACGGGGTCGAACTCGGGGTCGGTCGAATACACGGCGTCGATCTTGCAGATGAGAATGCGGCCCTCGAACGGCAGGTGAAGTTCGCGTTCAACGTCAACGGGAGTGCGCGTCGCCCAGGCCGAACGCTCAAAGGTGGCTTGCAAGGCGTCGAGGGCGGCGAGATCAATCGCCTCGCCCGCCGCGAGCGAGAGCTCGGCGTCAAGTCCGTCGACGGAATCGGTCTGTGCACCGAGACCGAAGCGTTGCTCGACCCAGCGGTGAAACACCGTGCCGAGGCGCGTGGCGCGGTACGGCCGCTGGGGCATCGGGCGGCGCAATCGTTCGGCGACCTCAGCCGGGGCCGTGATGAAGTCTTTGAACGACGATGCGGGAACGCGCAAAGGCACGCGCACCCGACCACTCGCCGCGAGTCGCTCGGCGCGCTCGGCAATCAGCACATCAATCTCGCGCTGCCAGCCGCGACGGTCGTCGCCTCGCTCGGTCGGGTCAGCAGCCCGCACGCGCTCGGCCGCCGCCACAACACTCGCGCGACGCTCACCGAACGGATCGCGCGGCCACCAGGGCTCGTCGGCACTGTCATCGACGATGGGGTTATCGAGGTTCTGCGGGGCATCCGGCAACTCGCCGATGATGCCGCTTGCGTGGAGTGCACGCAGGTAGGGGCTCGGGCCGCGCGCGCCCTTCTGTGTCGCCCAGAACGAACCCGTGAGCAGCAATCGGTGCCGGGCACGCGTGATCGCCACATAGGCGAGCCGCCGCTCTTCACGCTCGAGATGCGCTCCAACCTCGTCAGAAAACTCTTCGCGCCGCTGCAACAGCTCTTTGCGCGTCTCGGCACTTCGCCACGCGAACACCGGCAGCTCCGCAGCGTCGCCGCGCAACTCATAGGGCAGGGCCCCGAGCGAGAGCCACCCCGAGGTGCCGTCGCGCGGCTTGCTGGGCAACTCGTCGGTGACCATGCGCGGAACCACAACGTGGTCCCACTCCAGCCCTTTCGAGCCGTGAATCGTGAGCACTTGCACGGTGCCCGGTTCGGGGTCTTCTGAGCGCGGCGACAGATTGTCGCGCCACTCGGCCTCGCGCAACCACCCCAAGAAGCCACCCAAGGTCGCGTGGTCGGCGAGCGCGAGGTAACCGTCGAGCGCTTCGAAGAACGCATCGCGCGGCGCCTCTCCCATCGAGCGCGCGGGGTTGGCCGCCACCTCGATGTCGAGCATGAGCTCGTGCTCGACCGACACGACGAGGTCGGGCAGATCGAGGGCGGTGCGACTGCGCAGAGTCGCAAAGGTGCGCCCCGCATCCCGCAGCCGCTCGAGACCGACCGCGGTCAGGCCCTGCAGTTGCGAGTGACCATCGGGCGCGCTCGCCACGAAGTCGAGGGCATCCACGAGCGACACCCCGTCGGTGCGGGCGACGGATGCGCGCAGTGCCGCCTTCACCTCGTCACTGAAGGCGCGTTGCGCCAGGTCGCGGTCGCGCAACCACGAGGCGATGCGGCTGAGGGCGTGCAGATCGGCGACGCCGATGCGCCAGCGGGGCCCCGCGAGCAATCGCACGAGCTCCGTGCCTGCGGCGGGGTCGTCGATGACCGAGAGTGCGCTCACGAGGTCGGCGATCTCTGGTTGTTCGAGCAGCCCGCCGATGCCGAGCACGTGCACGGGAACTCCGGCCGCGCGAAGGGCCGCGAGAAACACGGGCTGCGTCGTGCGATTGCGCATGAGCAGCGCAGCGCTCGCACGCAACGGGCGGCCCTCGGCATCGAGCGCACCGGGCGCCGCGCCCGGCGGGGCCTCGGCGACCCGCTCGGCGAGCCACGCGGCAACCACGCGTGCTTCGTCGTGCAGCGTTTCGTCAAATGAGACGTCGATGGGTACCTGGCTCGCGACGGGCGAGGGCTGCAGCGTTGCGACGGCAGCACCCCGTCGCCCGGTCAGCGTTGCGACGGCAGCACCCCGTCGCCCGGTCAGCGGCGCGACGATGTCGTTCGCCGCGGCAAGAATCTGCGTGCCGTTTCGCCACGATGTGCTCAGCGAGTACCAACCCACGGCATCGCCGTGCTCGGAGGTAAACCGCCTGGCAAAGTCGTCGAGGTTCGACGCGCTCGCTCCGCGCCAGCCGTAGATGGACTGATGTGGGTCACCCACCGCCATGACGGGAGTGCCGCCGAAGAGCTCGGCGAGCAGCCACGTCTGCGCGACGTTGGTGTCTTGATACTCATCGAGCAGCACGACGCGATAGCGATCGCGCAGTGCCTCAGAAACACTCGCGTGACGGCGCACGATCGACAGCGCGAGGCTCACCTGATCGGAGAACTCGACGTAACCGTCGCGATGCTTCACCTGCTGCAGCTGCTCGACGAGGTCGACGATCGGCAGTGTGGCCCCGAGGGCCAACAACTTCTCGATCTCGGCCCGGCGCTCAAATCGATCGCCGAGCGGCAGCTCACCCACCTGCACAAACTCGGTGATGACGCGGCGAACGTCAGCGATCTCGACGTCGTGTTCGGCCACGGCGTGAGAGAGCCGCAGAACGGTCGCCGTGATCTTGTCGATGCTCAGATCGAGCGCGGCGAGACGCTCGTCGTGCGAGGTGGCAACGAGCTCGCGCGCGAGTTGCCACGCGCTCGCCTCACGGAGCACCACGCCGTCGGGGTCGCGGCCAATGAGCACAGCGTGGTCGCGATACAGGCTTGAGGCGAACGAGTTGTAGGTGGCCACCGTCGGTTGCGTAAACGCGTCAACGACCACACTCGACGGCCCCAGCAAGCCCGACGCACCCAACTGCACGAGCCGTCGACGGATGCGCGCCGCCAGCTCACCGGCCGCCTTACGTGTGAACGTCAGGCCCAGCACCTGCTCGGGCGCAACGTGACCGTTCGCGACGAGCCAC
>JBJOPU010000064.1:0-7095 GCA_046050505.1 Actinomycetota bacterium | reverse complement strand
GCGACTTCAACAGCGCCTGAAACTCCCACGATTTCGCCCAGCGTTCGTAGTAGGCGCGGTGCGAGTCGATCGTGCGCACGAGCGCGCCGTCTTTACCTTCAGGACGCAGGTTGGCGTCGACTTCCCACAGCGGAGGTTCGATTCCCGGCTCTTGGATTCCCCGCGCGGTCTCAGCCGCGAGACGCGTGGCGATCTCGACGGCGCGCGCGTTGTCGAGCTCGTCGGCCCCTTCGGCCACGTAGATGACATCGACGTCGCTGATGTAGTTGAGTTCGCGAGCGCCCGCCTTGCCCATGCCAATGATCGAGAGTCGCGTGCGCGCTACCTCGTCGGCCGGGAACGTGCTGACCGCGCGCGCGAGCGTGAGGCTCGCGTCGAGCGCTGCCCCGGCGAGATCAGCAAGGGCGGCCGCCACGTGCGGTAGGGCCTCGACCGCGTCGGCGTGCTCGAGATCCCACGCGGCAATGCGCAGAAGCCAGCGGCGATACCTCACGCGCACGGCCGTGCGAGCCTGCTCGACCTGGGCGGCAGTGCTGCCCTCCACGGCGGCCGCGAGGTAGCGGCGCAATTGCTCGGCGCTCGGCAGGGTGCGGAGTGGCTCGCGCAGCGCCGCGAGCTCGGCGGGCCGGCGCCGCAGAAAGTCGCCGAGGCCCTCACTTGCGCCGAGCACCACGATGAGGCGCGCCGCCCAGGCGGGGTCGGCGAGCACGGGACGGAGGGCATCCGGATGCTGCTCCCCCAGCCGCACGAGCAGCCGCAGCGCGCGGTCAGGGTCAGCAGCCGCGCCAAAGGCCTCGACGTGTTCGGCCCACTCGCCGAGGGCATCGCGAGCGGCGCCCAGCTCGGCAAAGCCGAGTCGGGCGAGTTCGGTCAGCGTCGACGGTTGTCGCGACATGGCGCGGGGGTCGGTGCCGCGCTAGAGAATCTCGAGATTGCTCTCGAGCTCGTAGGGCGTCACTTGCGCGCGGTAGGCGGCCCACTCGCGACGCTTGTTGAGCAGCACGTAGTTGAACACCTGCTCGCCGAGAGTTTCAGCGACGAGCTCGCTCTCTTCCATCAGGCCCAGGGCGCGGTCGAGGCTCGAGGGCAGCGGCTTGTAGCCGAGGGCGCGGCGCTCGGACTGGCTGAGCTCCCACACGGTGTTCTCGGCCTCGGGCGGCAACTCGTAGCCCTCTTGGATGCCCTTGAGTCCGGCGGCGAGCAGCAGCGAGAACGCGAGGTAGGGGTTGGCGGCAGAATCCATGCCGCGGTACTCCACACGCGCGCTCTGCCCCTTGCCGGGCTTGTAGAGCGGAACGCGCACGAGCGCCGAGCGGTTGTTGTGGCCCCACGTGACGTAGCTCGGGGCTTCGTCACCCGTCCACAGCCGCTTGTACGAGTTGACGAACTGGTTGGTAATCGCCGTGATCTCGGGCGCGTGGGTCAGCAGGCCAGCGACGAACTGACGGCCGATCTTCGAGAGCTGGTATTGGCCCGAGGGGTCGAAGAACGCGTTGGTGTCGCCCTCGAAGAGCGAAAGGTGCGTGTGCATTCCCGATCCGGGATGCGCGGCCATGGGCTTGGGCATGAACGTGGCGTAGACGCCCTGCTCGATGGCCACCTCTTTCACGACCGTGCGGAAGGTCATGATGTTGTCGGCCGTCGTGAGGGCGTCGGCGTAGCGCAAGTCGATCTCGTTCTGGCCCGGGCCGGCCTCGTGGTGGCTGAACTCCACCGAAATGCCGAGGTCTTCGAGCATGCGCACCGCACGGCGGCGGAAGTCGTGAGCCGTGCCACCGGGCACGTTGTCGAAGTAGCCGGCAGCATCCACGGGCTGAGGGCCCTTCGGGCCGACCTTGCTGCTCTTGAGCAGGTAGAACTCGATCTCGGGGTGCGTGTAGAACGTGAAGCCGCGGTCGGCAGCCTTGGCAAGCGTGCGCTTGAGCACGTGACGCGGGTCGGCCGCGGCGGGCTGACCGTCGGGCGTCGTGATGTCGCAGAACATGCGCGCGGTCGGGTCGACCTCACCGCGCCACGGCAGAATCTGAAAGGTCGTGGGGTCGGGGTGCGCGAGCACGTCGGCCTCGTACGCCCGCGAGAAGCCTTCGATTGCCGAGCCATCGAATCCGAGGCCCTCGGCGAACGCGCCCTCGACCTCGGCGGGGGCGACGGCGACCATCTTGAGCGTGCCCACCACGTCGGTGAACCAGAGGCGCACGAACTTGACCCCACGTTCTTCAATCGTGCGAAGAACGAAGTCGCGCTGCTTGTCCATGCCACCCATTCCGGTGCTCACATCTCTCCCTCAAACGACGCGGAAAACCCGCCATTAGGCTAACGGGTATGCCCCGCCTCCGCTTGGCCCTCGCCCAGTCGAACCCCATTGTCGGAGACCTGGTGGGCAATGCCGACCAGATCGTCGCCGCCGCGCACGCCGCCGCCGAGCAGGGAGCCGACCTACTGGCCCTCGGTGAGATGGCGCTCACGGGCTACCCCATTGAAGACCTCGCCTCGCGGCCGTCGTTTCTCGTTGATGCGAGCGCGGCCGTCACCGCACTCGCGGCGCGACTGCAGGCCGAAGGGCTCGGACACCTTCCGGTCGTTGTCGGGCACCCCGATGGCCCGCACGAGCCGCGCCTTCTCGGCACCTCGAACGCCCCCACCGCCATCGCGCAAAACTGCGCGAGTGTGCTGCAGGGTGGTGCCGTGGTCGCGCGCTACGCCAAACACCACTTGCCCAACTACGGCGTGTTCGACGAGTACCGCATCTTCATTCCGGGCGATGAGCTGCTCGTGTTGCGCCTCAAGGGCGTCGACGTGGCGCTCATCATTTGCGAAGACCTGTGGCGCGACGGCGGCCCCGTCGGGCGCGTGCTCGAGTCTG
Organism: Actinomycetota bacterium; assembly: GCA_046050505.1. Classification (GTDB taxonomy): domain Bacteria; phylum Actinomycetota; class Actinomycetes; order Actinomycetales; family Microbacteriaceae; genus Microcella. The sequence goes on along the minus strand of JBJOPU010000064.1, from coordinate 4,232 downwards.
ACGCCGGCGTCTTGCTCGTCATCAACGCCTCGCCCTTCGAGCGCGATAAAGACGAAGTGCGTGTTCCCCTCGTGACGCGTCGTGCGACCGAGACGAGCACGGTCGTGGCCTACGTCAACATCGTCGGCGGGCAAGACGACCTCGTGTTCGACGGTGACTCGGTCGTCGTCAACGAGCACGGCGAGATCATCGCGCGCGCCCCCCAGTTCGCTGAACACCTTCTCGTCGTCGACGTGGATGCGGCCGACGCCACCGACACCGAGCTACCCCCCGCGGTGCGCCGCGTCGAGCTCGCGGGCGGAGGTACCTCGAGCGAGCATCCCGCAGCAGCCGACATCGCGCAGTTGCCGGATGACCGCGAACAACTCTGGAACGCGCTCGTCACCGGAACGCGTGACTATGTGCGCAAGAACGGGTTCCGCACGGTCATCTTGGGGCTCTCGGGCGGCATCGACTCCGCTGTATGTGCGGCGATTGCCGCCGACGCGCTTGGCCCCGAGAACGTCTACGGCGTCTCGATGCCCTCGCGGTATAGCTCTGAACACTCGCGCAGTGACGCCGACGACCTCGCCGACCGCATTGGGCTCAACTTCTCGACCGAGGCCATCGCCGACCTCGTGGCCCCCGTCGAGACCCAGCTTGAGCTCGACGGCGTGGCCGCCGAAAATCTGCAGGCGCGCATCCGGGCCATCATCTTGATGGGCCTGTCAAACATGCACGGGCACCTCGTGCTGACGACGGGCAACAAGACCGAGCTCTCGGTGGGCTACTCGACGATCTATGGCGACTCGGTCGGTGGGTTCGCGCCGATCAAGGACGTGCCGAAGCTGCTCGTGTGGGAGCTCGCGCGCTGGCGCAACGAGCATGCCGAGAGCCGCGGCGAGACGCCGCCGATTCCGGAGAACTCGATCGCGAAGCCGCCGAGCGCCGAGCTGCGGCCGGGCCAGGTCGATCAAGACACCCTTCCGCCCTACGAGGTGCTCGACGCGATCCTCGACGCCTATGTGGGTCGCGAACTCGGCCGCGACGACGTGGTTGCACTCGGCTTCGCGCCCGAGACCGTCGACTTCGTGACGCGCCTCGTCGACCGCTCCGAGTGGAAGCGCCGCCAAGGCGCCATCGGGCCGAAGATCTCGGGCATGGCCTTCGGGCGCGACCGGCGCCTGCCGATTACCTACAAGCCCACGAAGTAACCCAGGGCTAGGCTTGCCGCCATGGCTGAGGCACCGAAGCGCGTTCGCACCCGACACTTTGCGCGGGCGAAAGAGCAGGGCATCAAAATCACCGGGCTCACGTCGTATGACGTGCTGACGGCACAGATCTTCGACGAAGCGGGAATCGACTTCTTGCTCGTGGGCGACTCAGCGGGCAACACCGTGCTCGGCTACGACACGACGCTGCCCGTCACGATCGACGACCTGATTCCGCTCACGCGCGGCGTGGTGAGTGGCGTCAAGCGCGCTTTCGTCGTGGCCGACATGCCGTTCGGGTCGTATGAGACCGGCCTCGAAGAGGCCCTGCACACGGCGTTTCGATTCATGAAAGAAACGGGAGCCCACGCCGTCAAGCTCGAAGGCGGGGTGCGGTCGGCCAAGCAGATTCGGCGCATCGTGTCGGCGGGCATCCCGGTCATGGCTCACATTGGATTCACGCCCCAGAGCGAACACGGGCTCGGGGGCCACGTCATTCAGGGTCGCGGCGAAGCGGCCGAGCAGTTGCTCGCCGACGCGCACGCGGTCGAAGAGGCCGGCGCCTTCGCGGTCGTGCTCGAAATGATTCCCGCCGAGGTCGCCAAACGCATCACCGCCGAGTTGACGATTCCGACGATTAGCGTCGGCGGCGGCCCCCACTGCGACGGCCAGCTCGTCGTGTGGACCGACTGGGCGGGTCTCACGGCTGGGCGCATTCCGAAGTTTGTGAAGCAATACGCCAACCTTCGCCAGGTACTGACGGATGCTGCGCTCGCCTTCAAAGCCGACGTCGAGTCAGGCGCCTACCCCGACGAGGCACACAGCTACAGCGACGCGACCGCCGAACAAGCCCTGCAGGAGCGCGCGAACTAGCCCAGCACCGAGCTAGTCGGCGCCGCCCGACTCTTCGTCCTCCAGCTCGGCAGCAAGATCTCGGTCAAACACCGTTCGTCCGGTGTGGACGCGAACCGCGATGAGCACGAACAACGTGTGCAGGGTTACGCCGATCGCGATGAACATGATGAAAAACGGCTGGAAATCGGTGATGGCGGCACTGACGCCGCCTACGAGGATGATTCCGCTCACGACGGCGTTGAAGATCGAGCCCCAGGGGCTGAGCGAGCCGTAGGTGTAGACCATGGCACCGCTTTGCTGAGCCATCGTGGTCTCAACGAGGTCGAGAACCCGTCCGATCACCCCTACTCCTCTTCGTCGGCCGCCCAGGCGCGAGCACGCTCGCGAGCGATCTCGGGCGCTCGACGGGCGTCGGCCTCGGTCGCGTAGGGGCCGTCGCGGTCACTACCGAGCGACTGCGGGCCGTATTCGATGTCACCGTTCTTGTGGTTGAACCACCACTGTTGCGTCTCGTGGTCGGCCATGGGCCGCTCCTCCCCCGAATCGAGGCGCACGCGCGGCTCGATAGACTCGACTCTATGCCTCGCGACGCCTCCGGTCACCTCGTTGGCGGGCGACTGTCGCCGCAGCGATCGGTGCCGTCGAGCATCCCTCGCCCCGAATACGTGGGCAAGCCCGGGCCCACGCCGCACGTCGGCGGTGACGTTTACGACGCCGAGACAATCGAGCTCATTCGGCACAGCGGCCGCATCGCCGCGCAAGCCGTTGAGGCCGTTGGCGCGGCGATCGCACCGGGCGTGACGACCGACGAACTCGACCGCATCGCGCACGAGTTCTTGCTCGACCACGACGCCTACCCCTCGACGCTTGGCTACCGCGGCTACCCCAAGTCGTGCTGCACGAGCCTCAACGAGGTCATCTGCCACGGCATCCCCGACGACACCGTGATCGCCGAGGGCGACATCGTCAACATCGACATCACCGCCTACGCGAACGGCGTGCACGGCGACCTCAACAAGACCTTCATTGCGGGTGACGCGAGCGACGACGCCCGCCTTTTGGTCGAGCGCACGCAAGAAGCACTCAACCGCGGCATCAAGGCCGTCGCCCCCGGTCGCGAGATCAACGTGATCGGTCGTGCGATCGAGGCCTACGCGCAGCGCTTCGGCTACGGCGTCGTGCGCGACTTCACCGGTCACGGTGTGGGGCGCTCGTTTCACTCGGGGCTCATCGTGCCGCACTACGACGCGGCGCCCGATTACTCGACGGTCATGCAGCCCGGCATGGTGTTCACGATCGAGCCCATGCTGACGCTCGGCGACATTGCGTGGGACCTGTGGGCCGACGACTGGACGGTCACGACGAAAGACAAGTCGCTCAGCGCCCAGTTCGAACACACGCTCGTCGTCACCGAGCGCGGCGCCGAGATTCTGACGCTCCCCTAACTCCATGCACCGCACCGACAGGAGAACCGCATGACGCTCGCCATTGGCATCGACATCGGCGGCACCGGCATCAAGGGCGCTGTGATCGATCTGGATGCGGGCGACATCGTCGGCGACCGCATCAAGCACCCGACTCCCGAGGGTGGTGAGCCCGACGACATCATCGCGACCGTCGCCCAGCTCGTCGACGAGCTCGGCACCGAGGGTGTCGAGCACATCGGCGTGTGCTTTCCGGCCGTCGTCGTCAACGGCCGCACCATGTCGGCCGCCAACGTGAGCGAGCGCTGGATCGGCCTGGATGCCGACACCGCGTTCGGCGAGGCCCTCGGCCGTGACATCCACTTCATCAATGACGCGGATGCGGCCGGCTATGCCGAAGCGATGTCGGGCGCCGCACGCGGGCAGCGCGGCCTGGTGATCATGACGACGCTCGGCACGGGCATCGGCAGCGCTCTCATCAACGACGGCGTACTCATCGCGAACTCTGAGCTCGGGCACCTCGTGGTGAACGGGCGCGATGCTGAGTCGTGGGCGGCCAACTCAGCACGCGAGCGCGAAGAACTGAGCTTTGCTGAGTGGGCCGAGCGCCTGACCGAGTACTACCGCTACGTCGAGAGCTTGCTCTGGCCCGAACTCTTCGTCATCGGCGGCGGCATCTCGAAGCAGCATGACGAGTTCATTCCGCTGATCGATGTACGCACGCCCATCGTGCCCGCCGAGCTGCGCAACAACGCCGGAATCA
>JBJOPU010000063.1:0-7115 GCA_046050505.1 Actinomycetota bacterium | reverse complement strand
TCTGGGGAACCAGGGTGGGTGCAGAGCGTGCGATCCCGATCGCTGAGGTGCGCAAGCGACTTGCCGGCCTCGTGAAGTTTGTGCGTGCCTCGCGGCACGACATGCACATCGCCATTCACCCCGACGGCGATCAGATGTGCCTGTTCGTTCGGTTTAAGGCACGCCTCGCGTTCCTGCCCGTCACGCTGCGCACTGAGCCGCTGGCATTCGTCGTTCAGGCATCGGCCACCCCAGACGGGCTTCGCATCAGCAAGGTCGATGAGTGGTCCGCGGTCAACCCTGAGGCGGCCCGGCGCTTGCTCGTCGACCACCACGAGTGGCCGGCCGATACCGGTCTTCACCCCGAGGTGGCATTCGGCGCCGTTTCCTAACGGAGCGGCGCGCGCATGAACCGGTAGGGCCGATCAGCGCGCGCCGAGCATCCGCAACCCGATGACTTAGTCGTCGAGAACGAAGGTGACCTCCATCGTCACCTGGTAGGCGCCGACCTTGCCGTTGACGATGTGCAGTTTCTGCTCTTTGATCCACGCGCCGCTGACGTTGCGCAGCGTGCTGTTGGCGCGCTCGACGCCGACGCGCACGGCGTCTTCGAAGCTCTTCTCTGAGCGAGCGGTGATGGTGGTGATGCGGGCAACGGACGTAGCCATGAGGTTCTCCACTTCGGTGTGATGATGGGTGGTGCTGGAAGTCAACTCCTGCTGAGGCCTCGCGTCTAGGGGCCTGCGCGTCAGTGCGTGCTCCTAGTCTGAGAACGTTGCCGACGAGAGGGGCCGCATGTTCTTGCTGCGTGAGGGTTACGCCAGCCCCGTGCTGGTCACCTCGGCGAGCGACCTCACGCGCGCCTCGCAGTGCGAGTTTGGCTATGCGCGCGACCTCGATGTGCTGTTCGGCCGCGCCGAGGCGATCGAGCAGGCCACCGACGTCATGCTCGAGCGCACGGCGGGCCTCGGCCTCGTGCACGAGGGGCGCATCATCGAGCGCTACCGCCAGACGGGCACAGTGCTCGAGATCGCGCGTCCCGAAGACGCGCGCGACCTTTCCGCTCTGGCTGAGCGCCAGGCCGAGACGCTCGCTGCGCTCACCGCGTGCACCGATGTGGTCGTGCAAGCTACGTTCATCGACCTCGAGCTCGACCCGGCCGCCGCCCCTGACGACCTCACAATCGCGTTCAACGGCTACGCCGACTTTCTCGTGCGGCAGCCCGACGGCCGCTACCGCGTGCAAGACAGCAAGCTCGCGCGCCGCGCCAAGGTCACCGCACTGTTCCAACTTGCGGCCTACGTCGAGCAACTCACGCGCCTGGGCATTGCCACCGATGACACCGTCGACCTCATCTTGGGCGACCACACCACGAGCAGTCACCGCATCGCCGATATCGCCCCCGTGCTGCGCGTGCGGCGGGCCCGCCTTCATCGCCTGATGCGCGACCGCTGGGCGGCATCCAGCGAAATCGCGTGGCGGGATGCCCGCGTCACCGTCTGCGGAACCTGCGCCTGGTGCGCCCACGAGATCGCCCACACGAACGACGTGTGGCAGGTTGCGGGGCTCACGGGCACGCAGTGGACGCGGCTCGCCGTCGCCGGCATCACCACCCTGCCGCAGCTCGCGGGCCGCACGGCGCCCGTCGACGGCATCGGAACCGCTGCCCTGCAGGGTCTCGTGCTGCAAGCGAGTTTGCAGAGCCAGGCCGCCGGGGCCGCAGGGTCAATCCCGCCGGTTTCCTTCACCGACCTCGCCGCTCTCGGCGCCCTGCCCGCCCCGAGCCCCGGCGACATCTTCTTCGACTTCGAGGGCGACCCGCTCTACACCGAGACCAATCCGGCGCAGTGGGGCCTCGACTACTTGTTCGGGTTCGTCGACGCGGGGGAGCGGTTCACCGCCTACTGGGCGCACAGTTTTGCCGAGGAGCGCCAGGCCTTGCTCGACTTCGTGGCCGATGTTGAGCGGCGTCGTGCCGAGCATCCCGAGCTGCACATCTACCACTACGCCGCCTACGAGCGCACGCACCTGCGCAGCCTCGCCGCGCGACACGGAGTGGCCGAAGACACCATTGACGGCTGGCTGCGCACGGGCGTGCTCGTCGACCTCTATCCGATCGTGAAGCGATCGCTGCGCGTGGGCACGATGAGCTATTCGATCAAGTACCTCGAGCCGCTGTACTTTGCGGGCGCGCGTGAGGGCGCGGCGGTGGCGCGCGGTGACGACTCGGTCGCCGAGTATGTTCGGGCGGTGGGGCTGCGGGCTGCGGGTGACGAGGCGGCGGCGCAGGGTATCCTCGCCGACATTGCTGACTACAACGAGATCGACTGTGTCAGCACGCTCAAGCTCGCGGCCTGGCTCCGGCAGACCGCGGTCGAGCATGGCGTGCAGCCGGGCGATCACGAGAACCTGCCCGAGGTGCCGCGCGAACTCGAGCCCTCGCCACTGCGCGAGCGGCTGCTCGAGCTTGCGGCGAACCCTGATGGCAGCCCCGCCCTCGAACCCGACCGCACGCCCGAGCAGCGCGCCTATGCCTACGCGGCCGCGGCAATCGACTACCACCGGCGCGAGCACAAGACCTTCTGGTGGGAGCACTTCGACCGCCTCATCACGCCGCTCGCCGAGTTCAGCGACACGCGCGATGTCTTCACCGTCAACCCGGATGCCCACCACGAGCAATCTGACTGGGGCATGACCGGCAAGCAACGCTCGCTGCGGCGGCGGGTGCGCCTCGTGGGCACCTACAGCCCCGGCAGTCGCCCGAGCATCGGCGGCATGAGCGGACCGTTCGCGCTCTATGACCAGCCGAGCCCCCTCGGGGCGCAGAGTCGCGACCCACTCGCGCGCGCCACACGCGGCGTCACGATCGAGGCCATTCACGACGACGGCGTGACGATCAGCGAGACGCTCGCGAAGGGCGTCGAGCCGTATCGCGACATCCCGGTAGCGCTCACGCCCGGCGCTCCGCCACCGGCGGGCCAGCAGAAGCCCGCGATCGAAGAGTGGGGTGCCACGCTCGTCGCGGCCGCGCCGGAGTGGCCGCGCGACCCCGTGGCTGATCTACTGCGTCGTGTGCCGCCCGTGACGCACTCGGGCTCGCTCGCCGAGGTACCGCTCGGCGGCACCGGTGAGCCCGATCGAGTGGCCTCGGTCGTCGCGAGCCTGCGCGACCTCGACCACTCGTACCTCGCCGTGCAGGGCCCTCCCGGCACGGGCAAGACCTACCTCGGCTCGCGCGTGATCGCGCAGCTCGCGCGCGACGGCTGGCGCATCGGCGTCGTCGCACAGGGCCACAGCACCGTCGAGCACATGCTCGCCCAGGTGGTCGACGCGGGGCTCCCGGGCACGCTCGTGGGCAAAGCAAAGCGCTCGGGAGCGACGGATGACGAACTCGCGCACGCGCGGTTCACGGTGCTCGGCCACGCCTCCCAGTTGCCCGACTTCACCGACGGCCAACCGGGTGGCTACGTCATCGGCGGCACCGCGTGGGATTTCTCGAACCCCAGCCGCGTCGACCGCCGCGGCCTCGACCTGCTCGTCATCGACGAAGCCGGACAGTTCTCGCTCGCGGCCACCGTCGCCGCGTCGATGAGCGCGCAACGTTTGCTGTTGCTCGGCGACCCGCAGCAGCTTCCGCAAGTGAGCCAGGGGGCGCATCCCGAACCCATCGACGGCAGCGCGTTGGGCTACCTGAGCGCGGGCCACGATGTGTTGCCCGCCGAGTACGGCTACTTCTTGGCAGAAACCCGCCGCATGCACCCCGCGCTCACCGAGCACGTGTCACACCTGTCGTACCAAGGCGAGCTGCAGTCGCACTGGATCGCGGCGACGCGCGAGCTCGCCGGAGTGGCGCCGGGGCTGCACCCCGTGCCGGTCGAGCACGACGGCAATGCGACGGAGAGCGCAGAAGAAGCCGAGCAGGTCGTCGCGATCGTACGCGACCTCATCGGCCGCGAGTGGTACGGCAACGACCAAGTCGACGCCCCCACGCGCCAGCTTGACGACCGCGCGATCATCGTCGTCACTCCTTACAACGCGCAGCAGCAGTTGATTCGCGAGCACCTCGACGCGGCAGGGTTCACCGGCACGCGCGTGGGCACCGTCGACAAGTTTCAGGGCCAAGAGGCCGTCATCGCGATCGTCTCGATGACCGCCTCGAGCGCGCACGACGTGCCGCGCGGCATGGAGTTTCTGCTCATGCGCAACAGACTCAACGTGGCGATCTCGCGCGCGCAGTTCGCGGCATATTTGGTCTACTCGCCCGGGCTCATCGACCACTTGCCGCACTCGCCGAGTGGTGTGGCCGAACTCAGCGCCTTTGTGCGACTCGTCGACGTCAAGCCAGCGCGGCGTGGTTAGTCGATCGTGTAGTCGAACTCGCCGAGGCCAACCCAGGTCACACGAATGAGCGCAGCCGGCCCGATCTCGTCGTAGGCCGTGCACACGAACGAACTGCCAATGGCGGCAGGCGCCTCGGTCGGGCAGATAACGGAGTAGTTCAACCCCTGTTGCAGCATGTCGGCCGTAAGTTGGGTTTCGACAACACGCAATTCGGCGATGCCCACTTCTCGCGGCACAAAGAGCGAAAGCGCGGCGGCACCGGCGCCCAACGCGACCGAGAGAATCACATACACCCAGGCCGGCGCCGTGCCCGTGCCCATCGTGCGGTGCACATGAATTGCCCGCACGAGCAAGTAAAAGAGCGGCCCGGCAACGACCCACGCGACCGAGGCGCGGTGCTCATGGCCGAGTGCGCCGAGGCGACGGTAGTCCGAGATCGCGCCGACGACCAGCCACAGCACCGCGAGCGCACCGAGCCCGCCGAACACGTAGCTCGTCGTAGGAAGGGTTGCGCCGTCGGTGAGCCACCAGGCCAGGGCGCCAAAACCCAAGAAGATGACGGGCGAGAGCGCGAGCATCCACGATCCACCGGTCGATGCTCCGGTAGCGACGCGCGTTGATGCGATACCGCGCTTCGAGCCCCACGTGCGCGTCATGGGCTCGTAGTCAACACTCGCGAGGTCGACCGACGATGTCTGCGGCTGAGCGAACCCCGTGGCACCCGTGAACGGCGTGGCAGTCGCCCACGGCGTGCTCGACGGCGCCGACGCTGAGGATGACGACTGCGCTCCGGGGAACGCCGCAGATGCGGTGGCCGTGGCGCTCGCCGCCGGAGCATCAAAACCCGGGGTGCCAGCGATGGCGATAGAACCAGAGGTGGGGGGAACCAATCGCACGGGCTCGCTGACGGGTAAAGAGGGCGCCGCACGCCGACGCGAGCCGGGCGTGCTTGCCGAGCCGATAGCGGGGGAGTACGGCGTTGACGCGAGCGGTGCCGCGGAGGGGCGCTCGGGAACGGGGGCAGAAGCAAGAGGCACGGCGATCGGCGGTGGCGGAGTACTGGCAGGTGCCGTCGGCATGGCCGGAATCGCGCTAGTGGATGCGGCAGGCACCGGGTCGGCGAAGGGCGGGGGAACGTAGGGCGCCGAGGGCAGCGGCAAGGTGTTCGACTGCGGAGCGCTCGGTGGTGACGGCGCGGAAGGATTCGGCTGCGTGTGTTCGCTCCACGCCGCGCCATCCCACCAGCGAATGAGCGCAGGGTTGACGGCGTCGGCATACCAGCCCGGTGCAACACCTGAAGCGACCAACTCAACCCCCCTCGGCCAGAATGTAAGTGTAGGCCTGAGCCCGTCTCAGTGCCATGTGAGGCCATTGGAGATGCCTGCGAGCCGGCAGGCGGTTGCCTCCGCGCGCCGGGCAGTCTATCGTTCGCGATTATGAGACGAATCGGCTCGATCGTCGCCGATTACGCCTATGTAGGGCGGTCGCGACTGCGGTACTGGCGCTACGGCTCCCGCCCGCCCGCACCCATCGATGCGGCACCGGATGCCCCGCCTCCCGTTCTTCTCATCCCCGGTGTCTTCGAGACCTGGCATTACCTCAAGCCCATCCGCGATCGACTGGCGGCCCTCGGGCATCCCGTGCACAGCGTGCCTGAGCTCGGCTTCAATCGTCACCCGATTCCGGAGATGGCTGCTCTGCTCACCGCTTATGTCGAGCATCGCGATCTCACTGACGTCACGATTGTCGCCCACAGCAAGGGTGGGCTCATCGGCAAGACGATGCTCGTCGCTGACGAACGAGCCGAAGTCAGGCGGCTGACCCGCATGATCTCGATCAACACGCCGTACCACGGCAGCCCACTCGCTCGATTTGCCATGGGGCCCTGGCGCGAGTTCGTGCCGACCCGGCCCGTGATTGTCGAACTTGCCGCCAAAGAAAGCGTCAATGCGCGCATCACGTCTCTGCACGCGACGTTCGACCAGTACGTACCGGCGGGAAACTCGGTGCTCGACGGTGCCGAGAACGTGCAATTGCCGTTTGACGGACACTTTCGGGTGTTGGGGTTGCCGCCCGTCATCGACGAGGTCGTCGCCCGCGTTCCGCGCACGCGGTGATGCTCTCGGCCGCCGCGGTCAAAAAGGTGAAGCAGTTTGCGTGTTTATTTGAGAGGATGACACCATGCCTGCCGCTGACTCCCTGAACTCGACGGATGCCCTTCCTGCACTGAGCCTCAAGCTCCTGCCCGCGGCCATCGTCGTGACGAGCGCGATTCCGCTGTTTGGCTTCGAGAACCGGCTCGTCGGCTACCCGTGGCTCGTCTTCGGCCTCATCGTTGCGTACTTCGTCGACCGCGAACTCATGCGCGATCTCGGCATTATTGCCGCGGGTCTCATCGTCGTGAGTACCGTGAGCGTCAAGGCCGACATCTCGTGGCCCAACTTCTTCTTGCTCGGCTTCGTGCTGAGTCTCGCCGTGGCCGTGCCGTTCGTGCTTGATCGTTTCGTGTTCAGACGGAAGGTCATCCGTTTTCCGTGGCGCAGCGGGCAAAAGTGGCAGCCGTGGGAGAAGTCGTATCTCTTCGCCGTGCCATTTCTCGGGTGGCTGATTTTGCCGTTCTACTTCATCACCTCGGGCGCCTACCAAAACTGGCCGGCCGTCAGCGAGTGGAGCGAGGTGCTGCGCCTGTTCATCGGCGTCAACGCCGTCGGCATCTGGGACGAACTGTTCTTCATCTGCACGTGTTACGTGCTGTTGTTGCGTCACTTCCGCGTCTTCACGGCGAACATCTTGCA
>JBJOPU010000062.1:0-7127 GCA_046050505.1 Actinomycetota bacterium | reverse complement strand
AATCCGCCTCGAAATCTACTGAGACGAATTAGTTCGCGGCCGTGGCTACCTACTCCTTGATCGGCCAGACACGGTCGCGCGCGCCTCGACGCCGAGTGAAGGATGAGCCTGAAGTTTCTCAAGGAGCTCCCGGCCTCTGGGGTCACGAAGCCTCTTCAGCGCCCGGATCATGAGTATTCGGCTATCGCCGTTCTCTTCGTCGAGAACGAGCTTCATGTATTCGGCGAGTGTGGCTCGAGTAACCAGAGTCGACAGGATGATCGCCAATCCGTTTTTGGCTTCAGACCCTTCGGTCGCTTCATAAAGGGAAACGAACTGGCTCCAATAGGTACTGCTCGCGCGCGTGTTGAGAGCGGTGGCGATACCTCGGCGAACCCAATCTGGATAGGGCTCATGCAAATGTCGCACCAGTACAGGAATCGCGTCGTCGTACTCTCCGTACAAGTACATTTCCCACGCTGAATCAACGGCATACCCAAGTTCTTGCAGTTCCGCCGCAAGCGGCGCCTCTGCAGCTCTCAGCTTGAGAAATCGCTCTTCCTTGAATGCATCAGGGTGGGGCTGACGGGCAATCCACGCTGGGTCCGAGTATCGATCAACAGCTCGGCGTTTCGCTTCCTCAGCGCTCAATCGCTCCAGCTTCACGACGCCATGTTAACCGTCCAAGGACCACGTCCGAATGCAAGAAACTGGGGTCGCAACATCACTCCATCGGGGAATTCACGACGAAGGACTAACCACTAACGTCCGACCCTTTCGTGACCGACTTTTCTGACGTCCGGGCATCGGAGTCGGCAACCTTGCCCCCTGGGCTTTCCACAACGGCGTCGGGCTCCGCGGGTTCGACGGGAGCCGTGGGCGGCAGCGGCGGCGGCCATGTCGACCCGCCCGCGAGAGCCTGCCGGGCCTTCGCGGTCTGGTTCGGGTCGATGATGATCTGATACGTGCTAGCCATGACCTGCTGGGTCGAGCTGAAGTCGCGTCGACGCCGCCCGATGGCGTAGGAGATGATGCCGAAGATCATTCCGAATCCTGCGCCAATAAGGCCTGCGGCAAGCACCGTCGAAAACTCGGGCGCCGGCGAGAACACGAAAATCAGGAGACCGAAGAAAAGGCCGAGCCAGGTTCCACTCGCGGCCCCGGCGAGTGCCGCTCGTCCGTACGAGAGCCGGCCGGTAATGATCTCAACGGTCTTGAGGTCGCTGCCCACGATCGCCATTCCGGTGATCGCGAATTCCGCCTTCGCGAGGCGATCGACGACTTTCTGCGCCTCGACATACGATTCGTACTCCCCCAGCACGTCACCGCGAGGAACGCTCGACACTGACGACGCACGACGGGAGAAAGGGCTCGAATTGCTCACCGGGCCATTCTGACAGTGCGGGATATGGTTGAGCCGTGAGCACCGCCAGAGTCTTCGTCGCGCGCCTGTCAGGGTGTGCCGTCTTCGACCCCGCGGGCGACCGCGTTGGTCGAGTTCGTGACGCGCTCGTGGTGTACCGCCGCAACGATCCTCCCCGCGTCGTCGGGCTTGTTGTCGAGGTACCGGGGCGCCGCCGCGTGTTCTTGTCGATCGGGCGGGTCACGAGCATGAGCGGGGGCCAGGTCATCACGACCGGCCTCATCAACCTGCGGCGTTTCGCCCAGCGCGGAGGCGAAGTGCGCGTGCTCGCCGAACTCGTTGGCCGCACGGTGACCCTGCGCGATGCGGGTGGCGCCGCGACCATCGAAGACGTCGCCATCATCGAGTCGGGCCCCGGCGAGTGGACGGTCGACCAGCTCTTCGTGCGCAAGCCGCGCACGAGCCCGGCCCCGTTCTCGAAGGGCCCCACGCTGTTCGCTCGCTGGAGCGACGTCGTCGAAGACGCCGCCACCGATCAGCCGCAAAGCGCCGAGCAGTTGGTGGCCACCTACAACGAGCTGCTGCCGGCGGACCTCGCGACCTCGCTGCTCGAATTGCCCGAAGCGCGCCGCATCGAGGTCGCCGAAGAGCTCTCTGACGACCGCCTCGCCGATGCCCTCGAAGAGATGCCCGAGGCCGAGCAGGTGCAGATTCTGTCGCGCCTCGACGACGAACGCGCTGCCGACGTGCTCGACCAGATGGAGCCCGACGACGCCGCCGACCTCATCGCGCAACTGCCGACCGTGCGCGGCGAAGCGCTGCTCGACCTCATGGAGCCCGAAGAGGCCGAAGACGTTCGCTTTTTGCTGTCGTATGACGCCGACACCGCCGGTGGTCTCATGACGACCGAGCCCATCATTGTCTCGGCCGACGCGACCGTCGCCGAAGGGCTCGCTCTCATTCGCCGGCACGAGCTCGCCCCGGCCATCGGTGCGGCCATTTGCGTCACGCTGCCGCCCTATGAGCCGCCGACCGGGCGGTTCTTGGGCATGGTGCATTTTCAGCGGATGCTGCGCTACCCGCCGCACGAACGCCTAGGCACTCTGCTCGACAAGAGTGTGGAGCCCGTGAGCCCCGAAACCTCGGCCGCCGAAGTGTCTCGCCGGCTCGCGAGCTACGACCTCGTCTCGCTGCCCGTTGTGGACGAAGCGCACCGGCTCGTCGGAGTCGTCACGATCGACGACGTGCTCGACTATCTGCTGCCGGACGACTGGCGCAGTGCCGACAACGACTCGACGCCGGTTCCGCCGCGCAAGCGTGGCGCGGCTGCCGTGAGGAGGGTCGGCAATGGCACAGCGTGACGGCCGCGCGTGGTTCGGCCGCCGCAGTGCTCCCTCATCGTCGGCCCGCAGCGATCGGCGCCTCGACTCTCCCAAAGGCATGCGCACGCCGTTCGTTCGCCTCTCGAGCGGCAACGACCGCATGGGGCGTTTCTCTGAGGCATTCGCGCGCGGCATGGGCACGCCGTGGTTTCTCGTCGGCATGTCGGTGTTTGTCACCGTCTGGCTCGTCTACAACACCGTGGCGCCCATCGATGCCCAGTTCGACCCGCGGGCCCTCAACTTCACGCTCTTGACCCTGATCTTGTCGCTGCAGGCCTCGTATGCCGCGCCCATGATTCTGCTCGCGCAGAACCGTCAAGACGACCGTGACCGCGTTCAGATCGAGCAAGACCGTCAGCGCGCCGAGCGCAACCTTGCCGACACCGAATACCTCGCGCGCGAAGTCGTCGCTCTGCGCCTGGCGATGAAAGACGTCGCGACGAAAGAGTTCTTGCGCTCTGAGTTGCGCGCGCTGCTCGACGAGCTCGATCGCCGCGACGACGAGAACGACGCGCAAGCCGAGGCGGCCGCCGTCGACGATCTCGCGCGCAACGCCCGCGAGCAATGACGGCGGAGTCTGCGCCGACAGAGGCCGAGCAGCATCCGCTCGCGGTCGCGGTGCGTGCGGCGCTCGCTCGGGTCATCGATCCCGAGATTCGGCGGCCCATCACCGAGCTCGACATGGTGCCGCGCGTGAGCGCGCAGGGCGACCGCGTCGACATCGACCTTCGGCTGACGATTGTCGGCTGCCCCGCCGCGAGCGCGATCGAGCGCGATGTGCGGGCCGCAGCATCCAGCGTCACGGGCGTCGGCGAGGTGTCGGTTGACGTCGGGGTCATGGATGCCGCGACGCGCGATGCCCTCATCACCCGCTTGCGCGGCGACCGGCCAACGGGCCACCCGTTCACGGCAGACTCGCTCACGCGCGTCATCGCCGTCACGAGCGGCAAGGGTGGCGTGGGCAAGTCGACCCTCACCGCCAACCTCGCCGTTGCACTCGCCGCCCAGGGCCTGAGCGTGGGGCTTGTCGATGCCGACGTGTTTGGCTTCTCGATTCCGGGCCTTCTCGGCATGGCCGACGCCAAGCCCACCCAGGTGGGCGGGCTCATCATGCCGCCGCGGGCGCACGGCGTCGCCGTCATCTCGATTGGCATGTTTGTGGATGCCCGCACCGCGGTCTCGTGGCGCGGCCCCATGCTGCACCGCACGGTTCAGCAGTTTCTCACCGATGTGCACTTCGGTGACCTCGACGTGCTGCTGCTCGACATGCCGCCCGGCACAGGTGATGTGGCGATCTCAGCCGGGCAGCTCTTGCCGCATGCCGAGGTGCTCGTCGTGACGACGCCGCAGCGGGCGGCGGCCGACGTGGCCGAACGCTCAGGACTCGTCGCCCGCCAGACCGGCCAGACGGTCATCGGCGTCGTCGAAAACATGGCGGGGCTCGCTCAGCCCGACGGCAGCGTGCTCGAACTCTTCGGTTCGGGCGGCGGCACCGAAACGGCGGCGCGCCTTGAGGTGCCGCTGCTGGCGCAGATTCCGCTGAGCGTCGCGCTGCGCGAAGGCGGCGACGCGGGTGACCCCATCGTGCTGCGACCGGGCGACGCCGCCGGCGACGCGATCACGCGACTCGCCACCGAGCTCGCGAAGCGCGGTCGCGGACTCGCGGGCCGCAAACTCGGCCTCAGCCCGCGCTGATCGCCCGCTGTCGCACGCACGGACTCAGCCCGCGCTGGCTGGCCTGTGCAGGCGCACTACCACCGCGACACGACAACGGCCGCCGGATCCCGTGCCCGCCCCTGGAAAGGCGAGAACGAGGTCCGACGGCCGTTGACGAAGGCGCCGTCTGGCGCAGTGCTCAGCGCTGCATCGCGGGAATGCGACGGTACCCGTCACGCGAAGCGGTGACGATGGTCGACGCAACAGCGGCGACGGCAAGCAGGGCGATGATGATGAGCACGGCGGTCATGATGGGGTCTCCTTGGTTTCCTGAACACCTCTATTTCACCGCTCGTCACGCTTTAGCACAATCGATTGTTTCTGAACGGATAATTCAGTTTTACTTTAGAGTTGGACAATGGATGTTCGCCGCTTACAGCTGCTGCGCGAGCTCGCCGACCGCGGCAGCGTGACCGCGGTTGCCGAGGCGACGCACCGCACCGCATCCGCCGTCTCGCAGCAGTTGAAGGTGCTCGAGGCCGAGGTGGGCGTTCCGCTTACCGAGCGGCACGGTCGTGGGCTCGTCTTGACGGGCGCGGGGCTCGCCCTCGCCGACACCGCGCGCCGCATCGCTCTCGCGATCGAGTCGGCCGAAGCGCTATGGCACGAGTTCACGCAGAGCCCGCAGGGCTCGGTCTCGGTGAGCGCGTTTCCGACAGCGGGCCAGATGCTCTTGCCGGGGGTTCTCATTGCCGTGCGCGACGAGCCGGGCCTTGAGGTCGTCGTGACCGACCACGACATGCCACTGCCCGACTTTGCGCAGCTCACGCCCGACTACGACATCGTCATCGCCGACTCACAGGGCGTTCCGGCTCACTGGGAAGAACATGGCCTGCGGTGTGTACCGCTCATGACCGAGCCGTTCGACGTCGCGCTTCCGGCCGGCCACCCGCTCGCCGAGAAGAACGTCGTGCACGGCTCAGACCTCGTCGACGCCGACTGGATCGGCGCGCCCGAAGGCTATCCCTACGACCGCGTGCTCGAACGCCTCGGCGCCGCGGTCGGGCGCGAGCCCCGCATCGTGCAGCGCATCATGGACAACCTCATCGTTGAGCGCCTCGTGGCCGCGGGCGTCGGAATCGCGATTCTGCCGCGCTTCACAACGCGCAGCCACGGCAATGGCATTGTCACGCGGCCCATCACCGGGCTGCCGGCCGAGCGTCAGATCTCGGCGCTCATGCGCGCCGACCGAGCCGAGCGGCCGAGTGTGCGCCGCGTGCTCGAACTGTTGCAGCGCGAGGCCACGCGCGTTGTGGCGGGCTACCGCACCGTCGGCGAGCGCTGAGCGAGCATCCGTCGCCGCGTACCCTGAGTCGGCCCGGGCGATGAAGCGGCCCCAGCAGTGAGGCGGCGGGGGCGGTGCAGCGGCCCGTGCGCCTAGGTGGCCTCTGAGTCGAACGGCGCCGGTCGGCCCTCGCGAATAAGGCGCTGCCGCTGGGCATAGGCCGATTCGCGCACTGTTGCGGCGGCCGGAGCGACCGCAGGCGTCGGGTCTTCCGAGAGCGCCTCGCGGATGATGCGGCGCGGGTCGTACTGGCGAGGGTCGAGCTTCTTCCAGTCGACGTCGTCGTAGTCGGGGCCCATCTCTTCGCGCATGCGATCTTTGGCCCCATTGGCCATATCACGCAGCGAGCGAATGAGGCGCCCGAACTGCGCTGCGTAGC
This sequence comes from Actinomycetota bacterium, assembly GCA_046050505.1. Lineage (GTDB taxonomy): Bacteria > Actinomycetota > Actinomycetes > Actinomycetales > Microbacteriaceae > Microcella. The sequence continues at coordinate 1,023 of JBJOPU010000062.1, read as the reverse complement.
CGGGCAACCGGTCGGGGCCGATGATGATGACAGCAATCAGCCCAATGAGCAGCAGCTTCTCGATCGTCAGACCCCAGGACACCCCTCGAGAATAGCCCGGTCGCCTGTGGTCTTCGCCCTAGGCTGGCGGTGAGAAGGAGCACTGTGGCCAGCAAAGACCTGTCGTGGAAGTACGTCGAAGACCAGACGGTCGAATCCGACGGAATTCGCGCCGCCCGAGCCCAGTCTCTCGAGTTGGGCGTCGAGCCTGTCAGCCCTGCCACGGGCGCGCAATTGGCCGTCATCGCCGCCACTCTGCGGGCCGAGTCGATTATCGAGATCGGCACCGGAGCCGGCGTCTCCGGCCTCTGGCTTTTGCAGGGCGCTCCGGATGCTCAGCTCACGTCGATCGACATCGAACCTGACCACCACGAGGCCGCGCGCCGCCACATGACCGAGGCCGGGTTTGCACCCGCGCGCGTGCGGCTCATCACGGGGCGAGCGTCTGAGGTGCTGCCGCGCATGAACGAGGCCAGTTACGACCTCGTACTCATCGATGCCGATGCGGGCTCGATTGCGGAGTACCTGGAGCACGCCTTGCGGTTGGTGCGAGCAGGCGGCGCGGTTCTCGTACCGCACGCGCTGTGGCGCGACACCGTAGCTGACCCCGCCAAACGAGACGGCGTGACGGCAGACCTGCGTGGCATCATCGCCGCGCTCGTCGAATCACCCGCGGTTCACGTGGCCATCTCGCCCGTCGGCGACGGACTACTGCAGCTCGTCACCGCGCGCTGAGCGCGGCGAGAAAGGGCTGTCGACCTAGCCGATCGCCGCGGCGAGCGCGTCGTGCAGCTCTTTCGCCTCGTCGTCGTTGACCGACACAACAAGGCGGCCACCACCCTCGAGGGGCACGCGCACGATGATCAGGCGGCCTTCCTTGACAGCCTCCATCGGTCCGTCGCCGGTCCTGGGCTTCATGGCTGCCATTGGTTCTCCCCTTCGCTGAACAGTGCCCTCCATTATCCCTCACAGATGCCCTACGGC
>JBJOPU010000061.1:0-7174 GCA_046050505.1 Actinomycetota bacterium | reverse complement strand
GCCGACCGCGTAGACGCTCGGCATGGAGGTTCGCGCGACCTTGTTGACAGCGATGTGACCGGACTCGGTCAGTTGCACGCCCGCCTCGTCGAGGCCGATACCCGCGGTGTTCGGAATGGATCCGACCGCCATGAGACAGTGCGAGCCTTCGATGACGGTGCCCTCGCTGAGGGTGACGGTGACACCCTCGCCCGTGTTGACCACCGAATCAGCGCGGCTTTTCGCGAGCAAGGTCATGCCGTTGCGGCGGAACACCCCTTCGATGAGGTGCGCGGCATCAGCATCCTCGCCCGGAAGCACCTGATCACGGCTCGAGATCAGCGTCACCTGCGACCCCAGCGCGCGGTAGGCCGACGCGAACTCGGCGCCCGTGACACCCGATCCGACCACGATGAGGTGCTCAGGAACGTCGCTGAGCGTGTAGAGCTGGGTCCAGGTGAGGATGCGCTTTCCGTCGGGCTTCGCCGTCGGCAACTCGCGCGGCGATGCCCCGACGGCCACGATGACCGTGTCGGCGTCGCACTGGTCAAAGTCGGTGCGCTTCTTTCCGTGGCCGGTCGCCACCACAATGCGGTTCGGCCCGTCGAGCCGGCCGTCGCCCGCGATGATGCGCACGCCCGCCTCGAGGAGCTGTTCGCGCATATCGTCGCTCTGCTCTTGCGCGAGGCGCAGGAGCCGCTTATTGACCTGGGAGAGGTTGACGGCCACTTCGGGCTTGACCGCCCGGCCGTTCTCGCCGCGCGCGAAGAACTGCACACCGAGTTCCCCGGCACCTTGGATGGCGCCCGCGGCCTCGGCCGTAGCGATCAAGGTCTTCGACGGAACGACATCGGTCAGCACCGCCGAACCACCCACGCCCACGCGCTCGACGAGAGTCACGTCGGCTCCGAGCTGGGCTCCAGCGAGAGCGGCTTCGTAACCGCCCGGACCTCCGCCCAAAACAGCGATGCGGTGCTTGCGGTCGAAAAGGGTGGTCATGCCTCCATTCTGTCAGCGTGCGCGAGTGCGCGCCCCGCTCTCGAGCCGCCACGCTGGCCGCGTCAGTAGGCTGGCTGGCATGAGCCACGCCGTTGTGAACCCTCTTGACGCGCCCGACGCCGACCCGTTTGCCATTGCCGCGCAGGCTGCCGTGCAGCTTGCTGAGGCCACCGGGGTCGAGCGCCACGACATTGCCTTGACGCTCGGGTCAGGCTGGGCCAAGGCCGCCGATCTCATCGGCGAGACGACCCACACGATCGCAGCCACCGAGATCGCGGGCTTCAGCAAGCCTGCACTTGAGGGGCACGTCGGCACACTGCGCTCGATCCTGCTGCCGAGCGGCAAGCGCGCGCTCGTCATCGGCGCCCGCACCCACTACTACGAGAACCACGGCGTACGTCGGGTGGTGCACTCGGTGCGCACCGCGGCGGCGGCCGGGGCATCCGTCATGATCCTCACCAACGGCGCGGGCGGCATCAAAGACCACTGGAAGCCGGGAACCCCCGCGCTCATCAGCGACCACCTCAACCTCACGGCAAACTCGCCGCTCGAGGGCGCGACATTCATCGACCTCACCGACCTGTACTCCCAGAGGTTGCGCGACCTCGCGCACACGGTTGACCCGAGCCTCGACGAGGGCGTCTACGTGCAGTTCCGCGGGCCGCACTATGAGACGCCGGCCGAGGTGCAGATGGCGAAGACCATGGGCGGCCACATCGTCGGCATGTCGACGGCCCTCGAAGCGATCGCGGCCCGCCAGGCCGGCATGGAGGTGCTCGGGCTCTCGCTCATCACCAACCTCGCGGCGGGCATCTCGCCCGAGCCGCTCAGCCACGGCGAGGTCATCCAGGCCGGCAAAGACGCCGAGCCGGTCATCAGCGCGCTGCTCGCCCGCATCGTCGCCGCGCTCTAGTCGTCGCACCGTCATCGTCGCTGCACTGTAGGAGGCCCTCGTGACCACTCTCGACCTCGCCAAGGCCTGGCTCGACCAAGACCCCGACCCCGTCACGCGCGACGAACTCGAAGCGCTCATTCCGGCCGCCGAGGGCGGCGATGCGGCGGCGATGGATGACCTCCGCGACCGCTTCGACACGCGTCTCATCTTCGGCACCGCGGGCCTACGGGGTGAACTCGGCGCGGGCTCGAACCGCATGAATCGCGTGCTCGTCTCGCAGGCGGCGACCGGATTCGCCCGCTGGCTGCTCGCGCGTGACGAGAACGCTTCCGTCGTCATCGGCTACGACGGTCGCGTCAACAGCGACGTGTTCGCGCGCGATTCGGCCGAGCTCATGGCGGGCGCGGGACTCCGTGTTGTGCTGCTACCGCGCGCCCTGCCAACGCCCGTGCTCGCCTTTGCCGTTCGTGAGCTCGGCCTCAGCGCGGGCGTCATGGTCACGGCGAGTCACAACCCGCCGCGCGACAACGGCTACAAGGTCTATCTGGGCGGTCGCGACGGCGGCTCTCAGATCGTGGCCCCCGCCGACGCGGCCATCCACGTCGCGATTCTCGAGGTTGCCGACACGAGCGTCGTCGGCGAGCTGCCGCGCTCGAGCGACTACGAAACGGCCGATGAGACCGTCATCGACGCGTACATCGCCCGCACCGCCGCGCTCGTGACCCACACGGCCGAGTCGGCCGTCATCGAGCCGGTGAGCTTCGTCTACACGGCGATGCACGGCGTCGGGTGGGAGGTCGCGCAGCGCGTGTTCCGCGACGCGGGGCTCGGCGAGCCGACCGTCGTCGCCGAGCAGATCGAACCCGACGGCGCGTTTCCGACCGTCGCGTTTCCGAACCCCGAAGAGCCCGGCGCGATGGACCTCGCGTTCGCGACCGCCCGCGCCGCGGGCGCCGAGCTCATCATCGCCAATGACCCCGACGCCGACCGGCTCGCGGTGGCCATCCCCGATGCGTCCGCGCCGGAGGGCTGGCAGCGGCTGAGTGGCAACGCCGTGGGAGCGCTGCTCGGATGGCGGGCCGCGGAGCGCCTCGAGCGTGAGGGGCGGCAGGCGAAGTTTGCGGCATCCCTCGTCTCGTCGCCCGCACTCGCGGCCGTTGCCGCCGCCTACGGCATCAGCTACAGCGACACCCTCACGGGCTTCAAATACATCTCGCGCGTCGGCGGGCTCGGCTACGGCTACGAAGAGGCGCTCGGCTACCTCGTTGACCCCGCCAAGGTGCGCGACAAAGACGGCATCTCGGCCGCGGTCGACTTCTTGGCTCTCGCGGGCGAGCTCAAGGCCGCGGGTCACACGCTCGATCAACACCAGCGCGACTTCGACGAGCGCTTCGGTGCGTTTGCGAGCGCGCAGGTCTCGCTGCGGGTCACCGACCTCAGCCGCATCGGCGCGATCATGGCCGACCTGCGCGACTCCGCGCCCAACGAGGTTGGGGGCGTGCGCGTCGAGCAGGTTGACGACTTCATCGGCGGCTTCGGCGTCTTCGATCCGAGCGACATTCTGCGGTTCTGGATGCGCGGCGGCGCCCGCGTCATCGTGCGGCCGAGCGGCACCGAGCCCAAAGTGAAGGTCTACATCGACGCCTCGTCCGACCAGGGTTCGGTCGACGAGCGTCGGGCGGCCGCGCACGCCGAGGTTGCGGCGCTCGAGGCGGGAATGCGCGCGCTTATCGTCTAGCGCGCTGGGGCATAAGAGCGACGGCCATTTCTGGTCGTCGCCGCGACGCCAGCGCCGACGGCCGTCTCGGCCGGCAGGATGCACCGCACATAAGGTTGTGTACGTGACCGCCTCCCCCAATACCCCCTCCAGCGCGTCGTCGCTCCTCGCCGGCCCTCCGTCGAACCGAGCCGGCATTATTGCCGCGGCCGTGTCGCTCGCCATGATGCTCATTGGCACCCTGCTGATTCCCGCGCTGTTCGCGCTTCCCGCTGACGCAGTGAACGCGGCCGAGGCAAACATTGCCGCGCGCGACCGCGCCCAGCTGCTCGGCAATGCCCTCGCGTTCTTCGGTTTCCTCCCGCTGCTGACCGCCGTGCACGCGTTCTTCCGCGAGCGCGCCCGCCCGCTGTGGGCTCTCGTCACCGCCTACGTGACGCTGCTGATTCTTCCGCTGGCGATCACGCTCGAAGCCATTACCTATCCGTCGTCGCTGTTGAACCCCGTCGGGCCGCTCTTGCCCCTCGTGCTGCTCTCGACGACGGGCGTCGCGGCCGGTTTCGCGGCAGGCGCGATCGTGCCGCTGGCCCTCGACGCGGCGACGACCGGCAGGCGCCTCGCGGTCGCCGCGCTCATCGGCATCATCGCAATCCTCGCGATGTTCTTGCTGCAGCCCTACATCGCACCGCTCAGCGCCCTTGGCATCGGGGCAGCGCTGCTCGCGCGCACGGGCCGCTTCGATCGCAAGAACGGCCCTACGGGCCAGGGTTAGGCGGTTCCGAGAGATCAGCCGATCGCGGCCTCGAGTTTCGTGCTCAATTCGTCAGCGTCGAAGTAGTTCTCGATCACGACGACGTCAGCGCGCGTGACGCCGATGGCCTCAACGAACTCGGCGCTCGTGAGAATCACTTGCGCGTCAGCGGCGACCTGCCCGACCGACGCAAGGTCGGCCGCGACGACCGTCGCGGTCAGCCCGAGGCGCTGCAACACGCGCTCGGCGTTGACCTTGAGGATGCCGCTCGCGCCAATGCCCGCGCCACAGATCGTGACGATCTTCACGCGGAGCCGCCACCGGCGAGGATCGTGCGCACAGCATCCCGCGTCGTCGCGGCGGCCAGGGCAGGAATCGCCGCGGCGTCGTTGAAGGCGTTCGCGAGTTGCGCGACCGCTTCGAGGTGACCGTCGGCGGCCACCCCAGCGAGGCCAATGACCACGCGCACGGGGTCGTTGTGGGCGTGGCCGAACTCCACGGGCTCGGCGAGCGTGACAACCGAGAGTCCGTCGCAGCGCACCTCGGGGCCGGGGCGCGCGTGCGCGAGAGCGAGACCCGGCGCGATGACGATGTAGGGGCCGTGGTCATCGACCATGCGAATCATCGCATCGGTGTATTCGGCCGTGGTGCAGCCGCTGTCGACGAGGGCGTCACCCGCGAGCCGCACGGCATCGCGCCAATCGGTCGCTCGGGCACCGAGCACGATGGCGCGGTCGGCGAGGGCAGGCAGGCTCACGTCGCAGCCTCGAAGCCGTCGATGAGGGTGTCCATGAGCGCCTCGCGGTCTTCGACGGGCAAGAACGCGGCTTGCGCGGCGTTGAGTTGCAGGGCGAGAAGGTCGTCGAGGTCGTACCCAAAGGCCTCGGCGACAATGCGCAGCTCGCGGCTGAGCGTCGTGGCGCTCATGAGGCGGTTGTCGGTGTTGACGGTGACGCGAAAACCCAGTTGGTAGAAGAGGTCGAGCGGGTGGTCGGTCATCTGGTCGCCCCACGCGGCGATCGCACCCGTCTGCAGGTTCGAGCTGGGGCTCGTCTCGAGGGCAATCTGGCGGTCCTTAATCCACTCGGCCAGCAGGCCGAGCTCGGCCACGATCGAGTCGCCCTCGTCGCGCAGCGTGATGTCTTCGGCCAGGCGAACTCCGTGGCCGAGGCGCAGGGCGTGGCCATCGCGCAGCGCACCACGAATCGACTCGAGACCGTCGGCCTCGCCCGCGTGCACCGTCGCCGGAAAGTACTCGCTCGCGAGCAAGTCGAAGGCGTCGCTCAAACGGCTGGGAGGAAAGCCCGCTTCGGCTCCGGCGATGTCAAAGCCCACGACGCCGCGGTCGCGGTGACGAAGAGCGAGCTCGGCGATCTCGCGGCCACGATCAGCGTGCCGCATCGCGCTCACGAGCTGGCCAACACGGATGCTGTGGCCGGTGCTCCGCGCCTCATCAACCCCGGCATCCAGACCCGCCTGCACGGCTTCCACCGTCTCGTCGAGGCTCAGCCCGCGCGTGAGGTGTTGCTCGGGAGCCCACCGAATTTCGCCCCACACCACGCCATCCGCGGCGAGGTCGAGCACGAACTCGCGAGCGACGCGCTCGAGGCCCTCGCGCGTCTGCATCACGGCCACGGTGACGTCGAACGTCTTGAGGTACTCGACGAGCGAACCCGAGTCGCTCTTCTCGGCGAACCAGGCGCCCAGCGCGGCAGCGTCAGTCGCGGGAATCTCGAGGTCAATCGCATCAGCGAGCTCGATGATCGTCTGCGGGCGAAGGCCACCGTCGAGGTGGTCGTGCAGCGATACCTTTGGCAGCGACTCGATCGCGATCTCGGAGCCGGGCAGGAGGTTCGCAGTCGCCGTTGTCATACCGTCAAACCTACCGGTTCGTTACCGAGTCGTGACCCCGGTTTATCCACTGTTCGCCTGGCCCATACGGTGCGAGATAGCGTCAGCGGCGGCCCGCGCGCGTGCCACGACGAGGTCGTGAGCCACCGTGCTGAAGCTTGTGCTCACGTAGGGCACCGTGAGAGCCGCGAATGTGGTGCCCGCTACGGCGCGAATGGCAACGACCACGTCGGTGATGCCGTGCTGCAACGCGTCGGCGCGCACCACTTCGGCGGCACCGCGCAGCACCTCGCCGGTGGCCGTCGTGGCGGCGTCGAACAACGCCCCGACCCGCACGCGATACCCGAAGTCGGCAGGCGACTCCACCTGCGCGATCACGCGAACGCGATCACCCTCGAGCACCGCCAGATTGCAGCTTTGCTGCACCTCGTCCGCGAGGTCGTGCATCACGGGCAGGGCCGCGGCACGCAAACCACGCAGAGGCTCGTGCTGATGCGCGAGGTCGAACAGGCGCGAGCCGAGCACGTAGCCTCCCCCGCGCTCGCGCACGAGAAACCCCCGCCGTTCGAGCGTCACGAGCACCCGGAAGAGCTGCCCCACACTGCGGCCGGTTGCCTCGGCAATCGCGGTTTGCGTGAGGGGCTCCGGGCTCGCGGCGAGCAGTTCGAGAATGTCGAGCGCTTTGTCAACCGCCGGAACGCTGTATTCGGGAGCAGGCAGACTCATCGGTGAGCGCCCATAGCGGCGAGCATCCGTCGCGCAATGTCACGCTCGATGTCGTCGGGCACCGGCTGCGCGTTGGGCGTGAGCGAAGCGGCGTCGCGCACCACACGCTCGAGCGACAGGGCCTGCAAGAGAAAGCCGAGATCCATGGCCTCGATCGAGTTGCCCTTGGGTTCGCGGCCCGCGAGATTCATCATGCGTCCCTCAGCGAGCAACACGACGTGTCGACCTCGCGGCAAGTCGATGCGCTCGATCGCCT
>JBJOPU010000060.1:0-7296 GCA_046050505.1 Actinomycetota bacterium | reverse complement strand
CGGTGCTCGAGAGCCACTGCGGGCGTTCGGGCAGCTTCTTGACGTTCGCGAAGATCTCGGCGAGCTGGAGGTGGTCGAGCGTCTCTTTCTCGAGTAGCTCGGTGGCCAGGCGGTCGAGAGTTTCGCGGTTGTCGTTGATGACCTGCCACGCCTCGTTGTGGGCCTGCTCGATGAGCGCCCGCACCTCGGCGTCGACGCGCTCGGCGAGCTTCTCGCTGTAGTCGCGCTGGTGACCCATGTCGCGGCCGAGAAAGACTTCACCGCTCGACTGCCCGAGCTTGATGGCACCCACGTCGGTGCTCATGCCGTAGTCGGTCACCATCCGGCGCGCGATGGCCGTGGCCTTCTCGATGTCGTTGCTCGCGCCCGTGGTCGGGTCGTGGAAGACGATCTCCTCCGCCACGCGCCCACCCATGGCGTAGGTGAGCTGGTCGAGCAGCTCGTTGCGCGTCACCGAATACTTATCGTCGAGGGGCAGCACCATCGTGTAGCCGAGAGCGCGGCCACGCGGCAAGATCGTCACCTTCGTCACCGGGTCGGTGTTGCGCATCGCCGCGGCCGCGAGCGCGTGGCCGCCCTCGTGGTAGGCCGTGATGAGCTTCTCGTGGTCACGCATGATGCGCGTGCGACGCTGCGGGCCGGCCATGACGCGGTCGACCGCCTCATCGAGCGCTTCGTTCGTGATGATCTGCTCGTGTGCGCGCGCCGTGAGCAAAGCTGCCTCGTTGAGCACGTTCGCGAGGTCGGCGCCCGTGTAGCCCGGCGTCTTGCGCGCGAGCACTTCGAGGTCGACGTTCTCGGCCATGGGCTTGCCCTTGGCGTGCACCGCCAGAATCTTTTCGCGCCCCTTCATGTCGGGAGCATCCACCTGAATCTGACGGTCGAAGCGGCCCGGGCGCAACAGCGCGGGGTCGAGAATGTCGGGGCGGTTGGTCGCCGCGATCATGATGACGTTGGTGTTGGGGTCGAAGCCGTCCATCTCGACGAGCATCTGGTTGAGCGTCTGCTCGCGCTCGTCGTGGCCGCCGCCCATGCCAGCACCGCGGTGGCGACCGACGGCGTCGATCTCGTCGACAAAGATGATCGCCGGAGCGTTCTCTTTCGCCTGCGTGAAGAGGTCGCGCACGCGGCTCGCACCGACACCGACGAACATCTCGACAAAGTCAGAACCCGAGATGGAGTAGAACGGCACGCCCGCTTCGCCCGCGACCGAGCGCGCGAGCAGCGTCTTGCCCGTTCCGGGAGGGCCATAGAGCAGAACACCCTTGGGGATGCGCGCGCCCACGGCCTGAAAGCGCGTGGGGTCTTGCAAGAAGTCTTTGATCTCTTTGAGCTCTTCGATGGCCTCGTCGGCCCCCGCGACATCGGCGAAGGTCACTTGCGGCGTCTCTTTGCTCACGAGCTTGGCGCGCGACTTGCCGAACTGCATGACCCGGCCGCCGCCGCCCTGCAGTCGCGTGAGCAAGAAGTAGAAGATGACACCGATGATGAGGAAGGGGATGACCAGCCCGAGCAAGCTCACCAAGAAGTTCGTCTGCGGCACCTCGTCGGTGAACTCGTCATCGACATTCGCCGCATTGACGGCCTCGACAACCGCCGCGCCGCGGGGTGCCACGTAGTAGAACTGCACGTTCGTGCCGAACTCTTTGTCGGGCTCGGCCAGCACGATGTCGACGCGCTGCTCGCCATCAACGATCTTGACGCTCGTGATCTCTGCGCTCTTCAAGAACTCGAGGCCCTCTTGCGTGCTGACCTGGCGGAAACCGCCAATGCCGCTGAGCAGGGTGAAGCCAATCCAGAGCACGATTGCTCCGGCGACGATGTAGAGGAACGGGCCTCGAACGATGCGCTTGAAATTCATGGCTGGCGGGCTAGTGGCCCCGCACCTTTCTGCTGATGGAACGTGCCTGTCAGGCTATCGCGCGCCCTGTTGGTCGCCGCTGGATGTTCGCGGCGGGCGGAGTGGCCTCAGTCGGCGTAGACGTGCGGCGCGAGCACGCCGACCGCACGCAGGTTGCGGTACTTCTCGGCGTAGTCGAGCCCATAACCGACGACGAATGCGGGCGGAATGTCGAAGCCGACGTACTCGACCTCAACCTCGACCTTGGCGGCCTCGGGCTTGCGCAGCAGGGCGAGAATCTTAACGCTCTTGGCACCACGCGACTCAAGGTTGGCCCGCAGCCATGCGAGAGTCAGCCCCGAGTCGATGATGTCTTCAACGATGAGCACATCGCGGCCCGCGATCTCGGTGTCGAGGTCTTTGAGAATGCGCACGACTCCGCTCGACTGGGTGCTCGCGCCATAGCTCGAGACGGCCATCCAGTCCATCTCGGCGGGCACGGCCAGCTCGCGCGCGAAGTCGGCCATGACCATGACCGCGCCCTTGAGCACGCCGACGAGCAGTGGCGGGGCATCCCCATAATCGGCCTCGACCCGGCGGGCGAGCTCGGCGAGCTTCGCGTGAATCTCTTGCTCGGTGATGAGCACCTCGGTCAGGTCAGAACGGATGTCGTCGACGTCCACGGGGTCTCCTCCGGCGATACGGGCAAGCGGGCGGTCACGCTGGTTCGGCGGCCGAAAACACGAGGTGGGCGCCGATGCGTTCCACCCTAATGCCGGGCAGATGCACGGGGCCCTGCCCGTGCCAGTCCGTCGCGAGTCGGGCGACCTCGAGCGTGTGCGTGCGGCTGAGCGACACGCCAAACTCGCTGCGCGCCACAAGCCGAATCACGCGATGGCGCAGCGCCGCGGGGTTGGCGGCGAGCCACGCCACCGGCAGCGAGCACCCGCCCTCGGCCAGCTCGACGAGTTCTTCGGCAACCTCGTCGACCATCTGGTCGAGCGCCTCGGCATCGTCGCGAGCGATTGCGGCGGTGCGGGCGAGCGCCTCGACGATTCCCGCATCGAGGTGCTCTTCGAGGTGCGGCAGGATGCTGCGCCGCACCCGCACGCGCGCAAACCGCTCATCGTCGTTGTGGGGATCGTGCCACGGCTCAAGCCCCTGGTCGGCGCAGGCCTGAGCGAGCGCGGCCCGGCGCAGCCCGAGCAACGGTCGGCGGTAGAGCCCCACGACCGCGGCCATGCCCGCGATGCTCAGCGTGCCGCTGCCGCGCGCGAGCCCCAGCAGAACCGTCTCGGCCTGGTCGTCGAGCGAGTGCCCGAGCAACACGGCGGCGGCACCGAGCCGCACGGCTGCGGACTCGAGCGCGGCATAGCGCGCCTCGCGTGCCGCACCCTCGGGGCCGCCCTCGCCACCGACGTGTACGCGCTCGACCCGCACGGGCTCGAGCCCGAGCGCTTGCGCCGCCTGCGCCGCGCGCTCGGCCACCTCGGCCGACCCAGCCTGCAGACCGTGGTCGACGACCACCGCACCCGCGCGCAGCCCCAGCCGCGGCGCCTCAAACCCGGCGGCCGCGGCGAGCGCGAGCGAGTCGGGGCCTCCACTGAGAGCAACGAGAGCGAGCGAACCCGGCGGCAGCCCGGCGAGCGACTCGCGCACGGCGCGACGAGAGTCGGCGACCGCGGGGGTGAGCCGCGGGCGTCGGGTGTCAGCCGGGCGCTCGGGGGGCATCCACTAAGGTTAGAGCCGCGCCCGCGGGCGCCACCTCCGCCGATTTCTCTCGCACAAAGGAGCACCCCGATGGGCGCCTACCCCGTGATCATCGAAGTGCCGAAGGGCAGCCGCAACAAGTACGAGATCGACCACGAGACTGGTCGCGTCATGCTCGACCGCGTGCTCTTCACGTCGTTCGTTTACCCCACCGACTATGGCTTCTTCGAGAACACTCTCGGCCTCGACGGTGACCCGGTTGACGCTCTGGTGCTCACCGAATACCCGCTGTTTCCGGGCGTGGGCGTGACCGTGCGGCCCGTCGGCGTGTTCAACATGACCGACGACGGCGGCAGCGACGCCAAGGTGATCTGCGTGCTCGCAAAAGACCCGCGCTGGGCACACATTCACGATGTGAACGACGTGCCCGAGTTCACGCGCAAAGAGATCGAGCACTTCTTCGAGCACTACAAAGACCTCGAGCCCGGCAAGTGGGTCAAGACCGAGGGCTGGGGCGACGCAGCTGAGGCCGAGGCCATCATTCAGGCGGGCATCGCGGCCTACGTGCCGCCCGCTGGTCACTAACGCGCGAAGGCTCGCCGCGCGCTAGGCGCTCGCGGGCTCTCCGGCGCCGCCACGCGGCCGCAGACGGCTAGGCGCTTGGCCGCGCCACGAACCCGACGCGGTCGTAACTGCGCACGGGCACGATGCGCACCGGCTTGCCCGGATACGGTGCCTCGATCATGAGCCCGTCGCCGATGTAGAGCGCCACGTGGTACTTCGACGCGCTTGCTGTGCCACCCGAGCTGTAGAAGATGAGGTCGCCCGGCTGCACCTGGCTGTAGGGCACGAGCTGACCCCGTGACGACGCCCGCGTGTACTGCGCGCTCGACCCGTGGCCGCCGATCGACAGGCCCGCGGCCGAGTAGGCAATCATCGTGAGGCCCGAGCAGTCCCAGGCGTTCGGGCCCGCGGCACCGAACTGGTACGGCTCGCCGACCTGCGCGCGTGCGAAGGCGATGGCCGCGGCAACGGCGGCGGCGTTCGGTTGAGGCCCAGCTGGCGCAGATGGCGACGGCGACGGGCTGCTCGGCGACGGCGCCGGGGCGCTCGGGCTCGGGCTCGGTTGCGACGGAGTCGGCGCAGGGACACTCGGACTCGGAGCGGGAGCGCTCGGCGACGGCGCGGGATTGCTCGGCGACGGCGACGGCGACGGCCCCGCGGGCGGCGTCTCGAGCGAGTCGAGATACTCGCGCTCCAGAGCCGCCGAGCGACCCGTCAACTCGGCGAGCTTCGCCGAGAGCTCGTCGAGCAACTCTTGCTGCGCCGCGGCACGGTCTTCGGCTTGGCCAGCCGCGATCGCGGCGGCCGTGAAGCTCGCTTCGGCGTCAGCCACGAGCTCGGCGTGGGCATCCCGCGCCACGACGGCCTGGTCGCTGAGCGAGGCCGCGACGTTGCGGTCGGCGAGGGCGCGACTCAGCACATCGTTGGTGCGGCTGCTGAGCGAGCTCATCGTGCCAAGGCGGTAGAGCAACTCGTCGGCGTCGTCTCCACTCACCATCAGAGCCATGTTGAGGTCGCCGCCGCCCGCACGCGCGAGCTGCGTCGCGAGCTGGGCAGCTTGCTGGCCGGAGGCCTCGGCGCGCTCGAGCGCAGCATCCCGTCTCCGCTCGGCAATGGCCATGCTCGTCTCGGCCTCGTCGAGCGCAAGCATTGCCTGCTGATACTGCTCGCCAGCGATGAGCGCGGCGATGCGCAATTGCTCGAGCTCGACGTTCATGCCGTCGACCGATTCGAGGATGCGCGCCACGGCCACTTCGGTCGCCTCAACGTCGCCCTTCGCGGCCTCGACGTCATCCCACGTAGGGGGTGCGGGCGCGGCGCGCGCCGACAGCACGGGTTGAGCCTGTGCGACCCCGAGTGCCAGAACGAGAGCCGTCGCGAGGGCGACGACTCTGCGTGCACGGCGCCCGAGGCGGTGCATCAGAGTCGGCTACCCAACGCTGAGACCTTTATTGCGCAAGTAGGCCATGGGGTCGGTCGATGACCCGTTCTGGCGAACCTCGAGGTGCAAGTGACAGCCGGTGGAGTTGCCGGTCGTGCCGACGCGCGCGATCTGCTGGCCGACGGCGACGGGCTGGCCCATCTGCACGAGAATGCCGCCGGGCTGAATGTGGCCGTAGGCCGTCGTGAGCCCGCCGCCGTGGTTGATGCGAATGAAGTTGCCGTAGCTGCCGTTCCAGCCGGCGTATTCGACCGTGCCGCTCGAGGCCGCGTACATGGCGCGCCCACACGAGGCCGCGATGTCGGTGCCCGAGTGGAAGGCAACGCGACCGCTCACGGGGTGCACGCGATAGCCGTAGGGCGACGAGATGTAGCCCGAGACGGGCACGGCCCATCCGTTGACGATCTGCCCGGCGTCGAGGCTCGAGCCCGAGCCGTATTGCGCGGCGATGCCCGCGGCGTAGTCGGCTTCGGTCGCCGCACGGTTCTCGACGAGCACCGCGAGCTGCGCTTCGAGCCGAGCCTGGTTCTCTTGCTGCGCGGTGAGCGCGGCCTGAGCTTCGAGCGCTGCGGCCTGCGCCTCTTCATAGGCGGCCTGCGCTTCGGCGCGCAGCTCGTCGCGAATCTGCTTGGCAACGTTGGCTTGGTCGGTGAGCGACTGCGCGGCGTTCTGGTCTTGCAGCGCCGCGGCGTAAATGCCTTCGGCCTGCTCGGTGATCTTGCTGGCAAAGCCGAGGCGCGAGAGCAGCTCATCGGCCTGACCGGGGTTCGTGAAGAGCGAGGCCGAGAGGTCGCCGCCGCCCGAGCGCGCAAGCTCGGCCACAAACTGGCCGGCGCGCGAGCGCGACTCGTCGGCGCGCGCCTGGGCCTCGTCGGCCTGCGCCTGCAACTGGTCAGCGGTGTACGCCGCCTCGTCGAAGGCCTGTTGGGCCTCGAAGTAGATCGTGCCCTTCTCCTCGGCGATCGCTTGCGTGCGCTCCACCTCGGCGGTGATCGCGGCGATGGCCTCGCGAATCTGCTTGATTTGGGCTTGCGCGGCAGCAACATCGCGCCGCGCTTCGAGCACGTCGTTCCACGACGGATAGTCGACGGCAAAGGCGGGCTTCTCGGTCGCGGCGATGGATCCCGTGACGAGCAGAGCGACGGCCGCGGCGGCGGCGATGAACCCGCGCACGCGATGGCGGTTCTCTGTCTGCATGATTGCTCCCCAAACCCGCTCGAGTGTGGCGCAGCATCCCGCAATGCGTTATGTCACAACTTTCACACGAGCACCATTGACAACAGTACCAACGGATGCCGCGTTCGGCCAGGTAGCGCACCGCACGCGTCGCAGGGCGCCCTGACCGCAGAGCGCCCCAACCGTTCTCGCGACGCTAACCCGCGCGGCGGCCCCTGGCGGGGAGGCCGGTCGGATCGTCGCCGAACCCGCACCCGCCCCCGCCGGCCTCCGGTTTGGCATTCGAGCGGGTCGACCCGTATGCTTGTGCCTCGGTTGCTCTGCGGCTCGCGCCACCTGGCCCCATCGTTTAGTGGCCTAGGACACCGCCCTTTCACGGCGGCAGCACGGGTTCGAATCCCGTTGGGGTCACCAGCAGCGCAGCCACGAGCAACACCGCACCACCACACAACTGAATACGTTTGGCCCTGTAGCGCAGTTGGTTAGCGCGCCGCCCTGTCACGGCGGAGGTCGCCGGTTCAAGTCCGGTCAGGGTCGCCACGGCGACGGGCCCTCTCTCATGGGG
>JBJOPU010000059.1:0-7312 GCA_046050505.1 Actinomycetota bacterium | reverse complement strand
CATCGTGCTGCTGCAGGCGGGCGCGGCGAGCGTGCACATCCGCCGCACAGAGACCTTCGTGCCGAACCTCGTGATCATCGTGCTCGCGGGCTTCGTGGCGACCGCCGGGTTGCTCGGCTACTAGTCGCACACGCGCGAGTAGCGTGGGGGCATGTCAAGCTCGCTGACCCCCGCGCTGCTCGCGCGCATCCGCGAGCGGGCTCCCGGCTACGACGCCGCGAACAACTTCTTCGTCGAGGATCTCGACGAGCTGAGGGCGGCGGGCTATTTGGCGCCGCGCAGCCTGAGCGACGCATCCGCCGACCAGCGGCTGCTTGCGGCGCACGCGCCGGCGACGGCGCTCGGCCTCACGATGCACCTCGTGTGGATGGGCGTCGCACGCGACCTGCTCGCCGCGGGCGATGATTCGCTGCGCTGGGTGCTCGACGACGCCGAGCGCGGCGAGCTCTTCGCCTTCGCGATCAGCGAGGCCGGTAACGACCGGGTCATGAGTGACTCGCTCACGCGGGTCGAGCGGGTTGCGCTCGATGACGGCACGGCGGGTTGGGCCTTCACCGGCACGAAGATCTTCACGACCCTCTCGCCCGCCTGGACGCGCCTCGGCGTGCTCGGGCGACACGACGCGGCCGACGGTTCGGCGCCCACGATCGTGCACGGCTTCATCACGCGCGAGCCCGCGGGCGCCGAATCACCCGGCGTCACGATCACCCCCGACTGGAACACCCTCGGCATGCGCGCGACGCAGAGCCACACGACGCGGCTCGACGGCGCGGTGGTGGCCGACGAACGCGTGGCGCGCATCCTGCCCGTCGGGCCCAGCGGCGATGGGTACACGCTCGCGATCGCCGCGAACTTTCACACGCTCATCGCGAGCGTCTATGCGGGCATCGCCGATCGCGCCCTCGAGCTCGCGGTCGAAAGCGCTCAGCGTCGCACGAGCCTGCGGGCCGGGGGCGAGTCGCTGGCGCACGACCCCGACATCCGCTGGCGCATCGCGGATGCCGCGCTCGCCCTCGACGCGCTCGCCCCACAACTGCAGGCGGTCGCGCGCGATCGCGACCAGGGTGTGGATCGGGGAACCCAGTGGTTCCGCGACCTGGCGGGGCTCAAGCATCGCAGCGTCGAAACCGCGCGGCACGTCGTCGACCAGGCCATGCGCATCGCGGGCGGTGGGGCCTACCGCTCGTCGGCCGAGCTCAGCCGCCTGCAGCGCGATGTGCTCGCGGGCATCTACCACCCGAGCGACACCGAGGCCGTGCACGCGACCGTCGCCTCCGATCTGCTTGGGCCGATGCCGTGAGCGTGCGCACGCTCGACGTCGCCCTGGCCGACGGCCGCACGCTGCACGGCTACGACACGGGCGGCGATTGCGTGCCCGTCATGTGGCACCACGGCACGCCCAACACGGGCGAGCCGCCCCGCCCGCTGCTCGCTCTCGCTGACGAGCTGGGCCTGCGATGGGTGTCGTTCGACCGCCCGGGCTACGGCGGCTCGACGCCCAACCCGGGTCGCACGATCGCGAGCGTGGCGGCCGACGCCGCGGCGTTCGCCGATGCGCTGAAGCTCGACCGCTTCGCGGTCATGGGTCACTCGGGCGGCGGCCCGCACGCCCTCGCGTGCGCGGCGTTGCACCCCGAGCGGGTGCTCGGGGTCGTCAGCGTTGCCGGCCTCGCGCCGCTCGACGTCGAGGGCCTCGAATGGTTCGCGGGCATGGGGCCGACGAGCTACGACTCCTTACGCGCGGCCCTCGGCGACGTCGACAGCAAGCGCGCCCACGAAGAGCACAACGCTGACGCGCCCATCGACTTCACCGCCCGCGACTGGCGTGCGCTCGAAGGCCCGTGGGGCTGGCTCGGCGAGGTTGCCGGCACGGGCATGGCATCGGGGCTCGACCCGCTCGTCGACGACGACGTGGCCTACGTCACACCGTGGGGCGTCGAGCTGTCGCACATCGCCGCGCCCGTGTTGCTCGTGCACGGCGCCGATGACAATGTCGTTCCGGCGAGCCACTCGACCTGGCTTGCGGCGCACATCGCGAACGCCGAACTCTGGCTCGCCAAAGGCGAGAGCCACATCTCGGCGCTCGCCACCGAGCACCACGGCGCCGACGACGCGCTGCGGTGGCTCGCCGCTCACGTGCAGCACTAGCCCGCCAGAGGAGTAATGTCTGCGCGTGGTCATCTTGCGCTCGCGCGCCGTTCTCTTTCTTGCCTTCGCCTTCGCCGTTATGGCCGACCCGGTCTCGTCGGTCGCTTACGCGGTTGAAGCCGCGCTCCACGCTCTCGACGGTCGACTCGATTTGCTCGTCGCCACGATGGGCCTCGTCGTGGTCATCATCGCGCTCGTGATCATCAACTACCGCGCGCTCATCGCTCGGTACCCCGAGGGCGGGGGCGCATCCGCTGCCGTGGGCGAAGCGTTCGGCGACGGCTGGTCGTTCGTTCCCGTGGGCTCGCTCGTTGTCGACTTCGTGCTCACGATCGCGATTAGCGTCGCGGCGGCGGCCTCGGCCGTCATCGCCTACTTTCCGGCCCTCGAACCGTGGCGCCTGCTCATCGCCCTCGTGCTCGTTCTTGTTGTTGGCGGCATGTGCTGGTTCGGTCACCTCGGGCGTATCGTCTTCGCGCTGATGACCGTGGTCTTCGTGCTCAGCGCGGCCACGGTGCTCGTGTTCAGTGTCTTTGCTGCGCCGATCACCGGCGAGGCCGCGGTCGCGTCGGCCAGCACGGGCGCCGACCCCGGGATGCTCGCCGGGCTCATCGCGGTCGTGCTCGCCTTCCCCGTGGCCATGGCCCTCGCTACGGGTGTCGAGGCACCGTCAACGGCGATCGCGCAACTCGGCGAGTTGGATGACGATGGGCGTCGCCGCTTCGGCCAGCTGACCCTGTGGCTCACGCTCGGCATCGTCGGCGTCATCACCCTCGGGCTCGCGACGCAGGCCGCACGACTCGGGGTGGGCCTGCCCGACGAGGGCTCGACGCTCATCGCCGACTTCGCCCGGCACGTGGCGCCCGCCCCGGTCTTCGCGCTCTTCCAACTCATGACCGCGCTGCTCTTGCTTGCCGCCGCGAGTTCGTCGTTCCAGGCAGGGCCGGGCCTGCTCAAGGCGCTCGCCGCCAACCCCGCCCATTCCAACGCCGTGGGGATCTTGCCGGTGGCCTTTGGCCGCGTGAACAGTCGACACACGCCCTACTGGGGCCTCGTGCTCTTCGCCGCGCTCTCGATGCTCGTGGTTGCTGCGGCCGGTGCCGACGACCAGACGCTCGTGCTGTTCTATGCCGTCGCGGTGTTCTTGAGCTTCTTGTCGGGTCTGCTCGCCATGACGCGATTCACACAGCAATCCCGACAGTGGGGGCGTTTCGCCCTCAACCTGTTCGGGTCGATCGTCGTGGCGTTCACGCTCGTCGTGAACCTGGCGCGCGGCTGGCCGATTCTGAGCCTCGTGGCCGCGGCACTCATCGCCGGAGCGCTGTGGATGCTGTGGGTGCGCGCTGGGCGCCCGGAGGGCATCCGGTCAATCGAGGCACTTGCCGAAAAGGCCGAGGCCGAAACGGACGCTCTTACGCCTGACCGCTAAGCGGAAAACGGGGGTCAGGCGGAAACGATCGTAACCCCGCGTCGCGCGAGGCGCTGGAGCACCGGGTGCTCGAGTTCGGCGTCGGTGATGACTCCGGCAACGTCGTCGAAAGCGAGCACGTCGAACGCTGATGCCGCGCCCACCTTTTCGCGACTGGCGAGCACGTAGACATCGGCGGCGCGATCCGCGAGCGCGCGCTTGACCGCGGCTTCGTCAAGGTCGCCGGTCGTGAGCCCGCCCTCGTCGTGCACTCCCGTGACGCCGAGAAAGAACTGATCGGCTCGTATTCGAGACGCCGCTTCGACGAGCGCCGCCCCGCTCGCCACGACCGAGTGCTTGAAAATGCGACCGCCCAACATGATGACGTCGACCGAGGGATGCTGCGCCAGGGCCGCAGCGACCGTCGGGCTGTGTGTCACGGTCGTCGCGCGCAGGGTCGCGGGAATCGCATGAGCGAGCGCGAGCGCGGTCGACCCGCCGTCGATAAGCACGGTCGACCCCTCCCGAATCAACGCCGCGGCTGCGCGCGCTACTCGCTGCTTGCTCTCCGGTGCGATGTCTTGCCGGGTCGCGTAGTCGGCGATCGCGGGCGATACAGGGAGAGCTCCGCCATACACACGTTGCAGTAAGCCGTCGGCCGCGAGCTCGCGCAGGTCTTTGCGAATGCTGTCGTCGGCGAGCCCCAGCTCGGCCGCGATCTGCTTCGCGACGATCGTGCCGTCGCGGTGCAGCCGCTCGAGCAGGTAGTCGCGGCGTTCGGCGGCAAGCATCGCCCCTCGTTTCGTATTCGTCTTGTTTAATCGTGTTTATTCATGTTACATCGTGTTTATGACGACGACCACCGACAGACCCTTGCTCATCCTCATCGCGGGCCCGTATCGCTCGGGTACCGGTGATGACCCGGCCCTGATGGCGGCGAACCTGCGCAACCTCGAGTCGGCAGCCTGGCCGATCTTTGCGAAAGGGCACGTGCCCATGATCGGCGAATGGGTCGCACTGCCCGTGCTCGATAGCGCGGGTGCTGACGTGTTTTCGCCGCTCGCGAGCGACGTGCTGTATCCCACGGCCGAACGCCTGCTGCACCACTGCGATGCCGTCTTACGACTGCCGGGTGCGTCGACCGGGGCCGATGAAGACGTGCGTATCGCGCAGGCGCGGGGCATCCCCGTTTACACGGCTCTCGACGAAGTTCCGACTCGAGCGCTGTGACGACTTAACGTCGAGCCGAGTGCGATCGGCCGAGCTAGCGCCCGAGAAACACCGCGTTGAGCAGCTCGTCGACGACCATGCCGACATCGGGCTCGCTCGCGTCGAGGCGGTTGGTCAGCAGCACGACGGCGCGGCCTGCGGCGGGTGAGATCCAGAACTGGGTGTTAGTCCAGCCCGAGTGCCCGTAGACGCTGTGGTCGAGCAAGCCCGGTCCGCGGGGCAGCAAGAACCCGAGCCCGAAGTGCTCAAAGTGCTTGATCGGGTTGCCGTCGATGACGTAAAGGCCCGCGGTTCGCGACTGCTGCATCGCCGCGAGCGTCGCGGGCGACACAATCGCCCCGTCGTTGAGGAGCAGTGAGCGGGCGATCGCGAGCAGGTCGGCGGCGTTCGCGACGGCACCCGCGGCGGGGTGACGCAACGCGGGCAGCGACGTGGGGTCGTGGTCGTAGCGCTCGAAGCCGTGCACATGGTGCGCGCCTTCGGCATCGAACGAGAGGTGGTTCGCGCCGATCGTGGCCGCCATGGCGGCGAACTCGGTGCCGAAGTCGTTACCTGTGGCGTGCTCGGCAAGCGCCGCGACGCCCTCCCACGCGAGGTTCGCGTAGCGCCGGGCGGTGCCCGGAATGAACTCGATCGGTGCGCGCTCGAGAGCCTCGCGCAGCGTGGTTGCGCGACCGTGCGACCGCACGGGACCGTCGTCTTCGAGGCGCACATCGGCGATGCCCGAGCGGTGACTCAGCAAGTGCTCGAGGGTCACGTCGGGGTGGCTGAACGCCGGCACGGCATCCCGCAGCCGGGTTTCGGTCGTGAGCAGTCCGCGCTCGACCGCGCGCATCGCCGTGAGGGCGACGAGGGGCTTGGTGATCGAGTAGAGCGAGAAGCGGTCGTCGACGTGGGCGGTGCGACCGCTGACGGAGTCGGTGCCGAACGCGGCCACGTCGACGACGCCGGTGGCGTCAACAACGCCGATCACGCCGACCGGCAGGCGGCCAACGTCAACTTGGCGGCGGGTCCAGTCGGCGGCGGCGCCGAATGCGGTGATGGTCATGGATGCTCCGTTGCGGTTGAGAGACGGCTCAGGTCAGCTGCGGCAGAACCTCGGCCGCAATCAGCTCGAGATGGTCGAGGTCGGTCATGTCGACCGTCTGCAGGTACACGCGGTCGACGCCGAGCTCGCGCAGCGCGCCCAGCCGGTCGACGACCTGCGAAGGAGTGCCGACGAGGCGCTCGCTGTGGTCGCTCGCGGGGTCAATGTCGACGGCCGCGCAGCGCCGCGCGATCTCGGCCGCGTCACGACCGACGACCGTGGGCCACGCCGCCGACATCGTCAGCGTGGCGGGGTCGCGCTCTTCTTCGACGCAGATCGCGCGCACGTTTTCGAACACCTCGGCAAAGCTTTCGAGCGTGCGAAACCCGATGTTGAACTCGGTCGCGTAGCGGGCGGCGAGCTGGGGGGTCTTGCGCGGTCCACCGCCGCCGACGATGACGGGCATGCGGTCTTGCACGATCTTGGGCAGCGCAGGCACGTCGACGAGCCGGTAGTGGTCGCCCTCGAACGTGAAGGTCGCGCCGTCGGGGGTGGCCCAGTAGCCCGTCACGATGGCGAGCTGCTCGTCGAGCATCCCGAACCGCTTGGCCGGAAATGGGATGCCGAAAGCCTCGTGCTCCCGCTCGTACCAGCCGGTGCCGAGGCCGAACTCGACGCGTCCGTTCGACATCTGGTCGACCTGAGCGACCTGCACGGCGAGGATGCCCGGGTGACGGTGCGTCGCCGAGCTCACGAGGGTGCCGAGGCGAATCGTGCTGGTTTCACGGGCAAGGCCGGCGAGGGTCGTCCACGCGTCGGTCGGGCCCGGCAGGCCGTCACCGTCGCCCATGACGAAGTAGTGGTCGCTGCGAAACCAGGCGTGAAAGCCCAGTGCTTCGGCGCGTTGCGCGTGCGCGACGATCGTGTCGTAGCTGGCGCCCTGCTGGGGCTCGGTGAAGATGCAGTACTGCATTTCTTGAGCCTACGATGAGGAACATCGGAGGCCTACGTGCGAGAAGCTCACGAGCGCGATGACGTTCGCGGATACCAGGCGGTGCGTGCTGCCGCGAAAGATTTCGAGGCCTATTCGAGCGATCTGATCGGCGACCGCGATACGCGCGCCTACAAGCAAGTGCCGCTCGAATACGACCCTCCGCGCCACACGCGGTTTCGCGATGCGGTCAACCCGCTCTTCATGAGCCAGAACATCGAGCCGAAGGCGCCGCACTTCGAGCGCATCGCCCGTGAGCTCATTCAGGGCATCACGGCGCGCGGTGGCGGCGACCTCGCGAGCGACCTTGCGTTGCCCTACGTCATGGGCTGCCTCACGGTCATCTACAACCGCCCACAAGACCTCGACGAGTGGGTCTCGTGGGGCCCCGATGTCTGGACGGCGGATGCCTACCGCCAGGGACTCGTCACGCCCGAGTCGCGCCGTGCCGCTCGCGAGCGCTCGTTCACGGGGCCGAGCCTGCGCAGCGGCGCCGTGTTGCAGCAGT
>JBJOPU010000058.1:0-7369 GCA_046050505.1 Actinomycetota bacterium | reverse complement strand
CCCACGGGCACCACGCCGTGCAGTTCTTGGGGCGACACGGCGATGCTGTCGCGCATGATGCCGCAGGCCGCCAGCAGGTGCTCGCTGCGGATGCGTGCGGCCTCGTCGCGGGGCACCTCTGCCGCGCGCGCGAGGGCCGCCGCCGGCAGCACGTTCTCGGTGAGGTCCCACACGCGTGACCGCCCTGCGCGACCAACGACCGCGAGCTCGCCGGCGCCGTGCAGCAGCTCGAGCATTTGCGTGACGTTGCGGTCGTTCGTCCAGCCAGTGGAGGGCCACGGCGCTACCGCTTCATCGGGAATGTCGGCCGAGGTCAGCGGCCCGAGATCAGCAATGCGGTCGAGGATGCTCTGCCGAAACCTTGCGTTCGCCTCCACCCATCCGCGCGCGTTGGCGCGGTCGAGCCATGTGCGAAAGCCCGCGGTGAAGAGGCTCACGTGGTCGAGCGGACGCAGCATCCAGGTGCGCTCCCACAGTCGCCCTTTCGCGAGCGCGCGTTCGGCGTCGCCCGGCCGCACGCCGTCGCCGAGGCGCGAGTAGAGAACGTGATCGGCGGCCGGCATGACGATGGTCGTCAGTTCGACGCGCACCATCGCCAGCGCCCGCACCACATCTTCGAGGCGCTGCTCGGCCGCGCTGCCATCGAGCAGGGCGGCCCGCACGGCGATGCGGCGCGCCTCGTCGCGGCTGAGCTGCACGGCGGTGGTCACACCGGCAGGGTATCTGCTACGCGAGCTACCGCAGCCGCCACGGCAGCACGACGTGCAGCAGGGGAAGCGCTGAGGCGCCGAGTAGCACCCAGCTGAGCATCTCATCACTCGAGCGCAGCAAGATGCCGCCGATGAGCAACGCTGCGAAGAGCACCGCTGAGGTCGCGCGGCGCACACTGCCGTCGAGCACGCGCAGGCGCTGTTCGACTTCGGGGCTGCGCACGGCGAGCTCGCCGCGGTCGAGGCGCGTGGCGAGAGCATCCACTCGCTGGGGCAGTCGCGCGAGGGCAGAGAGAATCGCGATGCCCTCGCGGCCGACACTGCGCAGAGTGGATGCTCCGCCGCCGTTGAGCAGCGTGCGCGCGAAGGGGTCGACGGCGTCCCACATGTTGAAGTCGCGGTTGAGCGCGCTCGTGACGCCCGAGATGAGCGAGATGGTGCGCACGAGCAGCAGGTAGTTCTCGGGCAGCTGGAAGGGCAGCGTGCGCACGAGCTCGCTGAACTGCAGCGCGAACTGCTCGAGCTCGCGCGGGTCGATGCGCGTGAGCTCAGCAACGCCCATGCCGCCGAAGCGGTCGAAAAGGGCCGTGATGGCGCGCTCGAGTTCGACGGTGTCGGCGCTCGGTAGCAGAACGCCCAGCCGCTGCGTGGCGACGACCCAGCCGCGGGCATCGCGCGCGGCGACGGCAAAGATGAACTGTTGCAGCCCGCTGCGCAGGTCGTCCGGGATCTCGCCCATCATGCCGAAGTCGATGTAGGTGAGCGAGAAGCCGCCCTCGCCACCGGGAGTCACGAAGATGTTGCCAGGGTGCGGGTCGGCGTGAAAGAAGCCCGCGACGAAGATCTGCTCGAACGTGGCGCGAGCGAGTTCGCCGGCGACCGCGTTGGGGTCGATGCCCGCCGCCTGCAGGGCGGCGACGTCGGTGATCTTGATCGCGGTCACATCGCTCAGGGTGAGCACGCGGCGCGCACTGCGCTCAAACACCACGGCCGGCGTGCCCACGCGCGGGTCGTTCGCGAAGTCGTTGGCGAAGCGCTCAACGTTGCCGGCTTCGGTGCGGTAGTCGATCTCGGCGAGGCTCGTGGTCGCGAACTCTTCGACGAGCGCGGGTGCATCGGCTCGCCGGTTCACAAGCCGCACGCGGGAAAGCCACCGACCCACGCGCCGCAGCGCCGCCAGGTCGACCTCGACGATCTGCTCGATGCCGGGGCGCAGCACCTTCACCACGACGTTCTCGAACCCGAGGTCAGCCGCAATGCCGGGTGAGAGTCGCGCACGGTGCGCTTGCCCGAGCGACGCCGCCGCAATCGGCTCGGTCTCGAACGACGAAAACGCACGGTCGAGCGGGATGCCCAGCTCGCGCTCGATCTGGGCCACGATCGCGGCGAGCGACTCGGGCGCCACTTCGTCTTGCAGCCCCTCGAGCTCGCTCGTGATTTCGGGCGGCAGAATGTCGAGGCGCGACGACAGAAACTGCCCCACCTTGATCATGAGCCCGCCGAGGTCAGCCGCCAGGTCGTGGAACCTGCGCGCGAGCTTCTGCAGGCGACGGATGCGCCCCCGCGCCGCGAGACGTGACATGCCGAACCGCGGAAGCACGAGCTCGAACCACCACGCTTGCACGAGGGCGCGCGCCGCAAAGCGCATGATGCGGCGGTAGCGCGCCTTCAGCGCGGGATCGTTCGTCGGAGCGCGGTTCGCGCTCTCGCTGGGCACGACCTAGTCTTCGGCGAGGATGGCGTAGAGCGCTTTGCGCGTCTGGTCGAGCAGAGCGGCCGCGCGCTCTTGCTGCTCGCGCGTGCCCGACTGCGTGACCTGTGCTGCCGCCTGTGCGAGCTTCGCGCCCGCGCGCGGAACCGCCGAGGTGCGCTCGCTCCAGTGATCGTTCATGCGACCGCTCATGCGGTCGGCTGCCTCACTCATGCGGTCGGTGATGTCACTGACGTTCCAGGAGCCGCGGCCCGAGGTCTCGCCGGCCGGCTCGTGCGCGTGGGCGTGCGCGGCAGCGGCCTCGCGGCCCGCGTCGGTGAGCGAGTACACACTGCGCTCTCCGTCGTGCTGCACGCTGAGCAATCCCTCGTCGGTGAGCTGCTGAAGCATGGGGTAGACCTGGCTGGCGGAGGGCATCCACATGCCGCCGCTCGCTGCGCCGATGGCCTGCATGACCTGGTGGCCGTTCTTCGCATCGTGCTCGAGGGCCGAGAGGATGGCCGCGCGCACTTCACCGTGCGGTGCCCCCGCCGAGCGGCTCGAACCGCGCGGAGTGAACGCGTCGCGCAGGTTCTCGACCGCCTCTCGAAGGTCGAAGCTGGATGAGGAGGATGAGCTGCGCATTGCGGGGTCCCTTCACGCGATGGCGGGGGAGCGTCGAACGGCGTCCCTCACACCACTCTCAGGCTACGCACGCCACCTGGATGCCCGCCGACGGCCGCATCGGTGCGCGCTGTGCGCGCCCTGCCCGCGTTGTGTCCTGTGCGTGCACCGCACGTCCCTTGCGCGTGCGTCGCGCAATCGCGTGAATCGTCCTTCGTCGCGGCGCCATGTCGCCGTGCACTGCGACATCGACCCACGGACCACCGGCATTCCTTCCCCGCACTTCAACGGAATCGGAAGAAGACGAGGTTCGCTTGTGATTTTCCGATTCCGTTGAAGCGTGCGGAAGATGGATTCGACAAAGAAGCAACGACGCTGGGGGAGGGTCGGACGACACACTGCAGGCCGCCCGCGCGCGGCGAGATCGGCGGCGGAGCTAGCCCGGCGCCGGTGGCAGAAGGGTGTGGGGAGCTACATGGCCGAGCTGCCCGACTTCGGGTCGGCGAGCTTGCCGCGCAAGAAGAGCAGCGGCAGCAGCCAACCGCCGAGGGCGGTGATGAGCCAGACGATGAGGCTCGCGAGCACCCAGGTGTCGATTCCGCTGAGGGTGATGCCGCCGGGAAAGAGGCTCGCGAGCAACAGGGCCACGAAGGTCGACACGAGTCCGATGCCGCCGAGCACGGCGGGCGCATACTTGCGCGCCATGTTGACAATGAAGGGCGTCAGGATGCTCTGCGCGAGCGCAAAGACCCCGACCGCCACGAGAAGGCCCGAGAGGCTCAGGCCGAAACCGGGAAGGATCCACGAGGTGACGAGCAGCGCCAGTGCTGCCGTGCCGAGGTAGATCGCGAGGCGAATGAAGAACCGAAGCATGGGTGAGCCTTTCGTCGAGCCGAGGCGATGGCCACCACGCTATACCCGGGCGGCGTGGCCCGACAGGAGGTGAACCCTCGTGCCGGGCCACGCAGAGCGGGTGAGGCGTTAGCCCGCGAAGGCTGCGTCGTAGACGGCGCGGAGGTCGGCGCTGTCGGTGCCGCTGAGTCCGCATCCGGCGATCGTGCCGTCGGTGGCCGCGACGAGGTAGCTCTCGCCGACCTCGAACGGCACGCCCGAGAAGTCGCCGTCAGCAGCGTCGACCTGCGGCACCTCAACGCGGTCGGCCACCTCGCCCGTGAAGCGCTCGGTCACTTCGAGCGTGACGACGTCACCCTCAACGCTCAGCCCGCGCGCGGCGAAGGCCTGCTCGTTCATGAGCAACCCCTCGGGGCTCACGATCATGCAACTGCCGCTCGCGAGGTCGCCCCCCGTCGGTTGAGCGAGCTGCTCGACCGTGGGCGTGCCCCCCAGGGCGAGCGGCACGGCCACGGCGGCCGCGATCGCGAGCGCCGCGGCAACGCCGACGACGGGAATCCACGTGCGGCGAGCGCTGCGCGCGGGCACGGCAGGGGCGGCGGTGGTCTGTTCGGTCATGATCTGCTCCATCCTGTGGTCAAGCCACGTCGGCGGGAGGGGAGCCAGGTTCTGCGCCGGGTCGGCGCCGCGCAGGTGCTCGCGCAACTGTCGGTCATCGTCGTGCATCGGTGCTCCCTTCCTCTGCCTCGACATGTCCGGCCGGGCGGGACGATTTCAGAAGTTCTGCTTTCAATCGTGCTTTCGCGCGGTGCAAGCGAATTGCCGCGGCGTTCGCACTGATGTCGAGCACCGTTGCCAGCTGCGGGCTCTCGAGGCCATCCCAGGCCCAGAGGCGCAGCAGTTCGGCGTCGTCGCGGCGCAACCTTGTGAGGGCATCCCGAACAGCGATGGCGTCGGCGTCGTTGTCGCCGCTCGCGTAGTCGATGACGGATGCGGGCGGGTCAAGTGCGATGATCTTGGCCGTCAGCCGGCTCCGGCGCCGCTCGGCCCGCTCGGCGTTCGCCAGCAGATTGCGCGCGACGACGATCGTCCAGGGCACCGCTTCATCGGCGGTCGGCACCTCGTCGAGTCGCCGCCAACACACGATGAGCGTCTCGTTGAGAACGTCATCCGCGGTGGCTGCGTCGGCGCGCCGCGCGAGATAACGCCGCACCGGCTCGACGACGAGCTCGGCAACGGCGCGAAAACGCAGTTCGCGCTCGGCATCGGTCACGGCTCTCACACTGCACTATGTCCGGCAGCAGCGTGCACATTTCACCGATCGTCGACGATTTTCAGCGATCGAGCGTTGCGTCGATCTCGTCGCGACGGGCGAGCACGAGGGCGTCGAAGGCGGCGGGAGGCAGTGGGCGGGCATTCGTGAACTGCACAGCGCCCTTCGTTCGTGCGACGTCGCCGAGCTCGTCGGCGAGCGCGGTGATGACTCGGCCGCTGAACGGGTAGAGCGAGTAGCCCGCCTTGGTGACGGCCACGGCAACAAGGGCTGAGCCCCGGTACATTAGCGCGGGGATGGCATACGAAACACCCTCGCCGGCGTCGGGCACGAGCTCGAGTGCGCGAACTCGACAACCCTCGAGCACAGCGCGGGCGGGATCGTCGAGGCGCGCGATCAACGAGGTAACTGGGTTCATCGTGTCGCCGGAGGGTCGCGGCGGGCTAGCTGTTGAAGAGCACGAACAGCAGAGTGGTGCCGCTGAGCGTGAGGCCAACGAGGCCGATGATCAGCACCCATGTAATGAGCTTCATGCTGCGCAGCTTGCCAAGAAACCCCACGGGGCGGTCATCGTGATCAGACATGGTGTGAGCCTATCGGCGGCACGGATGCTCGCCGCCCGCTTCTCGCGCTAGCGCAGCTCGGCGAGAGCGTCGATCAGGTCGCCGACGGTGTGGCCGGCGTTAGAGGGGTGGCGCAGGGGCGCGTTCGGCATGACTGCGTAGTGATTGCGGCGCCCGCGACGCTCGCGCTCGAGGTATCCGGTATCGACGAGGTCACCCAGAATCGTCACGGTCGAGCGCGTCGAGATGCCGACTTCGACAGCCAACTGCTGCACCGTGGCGTCGGGGTTCTTGGCAACCTCAAGCAACACGTGCGCATGGTGGGTCAGAAAGGTCCACGACGACATTCCGCCATTGTGCCAGTCGCGGCGACTCTGGTGTGCAACAGATGAAACCTTCTGCATGTATAGTGCCAAATGCATGAACTGAGATTCACCTGTCGCCACCACCCCTGGAGCCCCCATGATTCTCGAAACCGCCGCCGCCAACCTGCTCTCGGCTCCCGTTCTCGCCTTCGTCTTGGGTCTCGTCGCGGTCGCTGTTCGCAGCGACTTGCGATTGCCCGAGGCGCTCACGACCTCGATTTCGATCTACCTGTTGTTGGCGATCGGCGTCAAGGGCGGTGTCGCCCTGCGATCGGCATCGTTCGGCGAGGTCATCGGCCCCGTTCTCCTCGCTCTCGTACTCGGCATGGTCATTCCCGTGGTCGCCTACGGCGCGCTACGGGTGATGTCGCGGCTCGGCCCGCTCGACCGCGGCAGTGTTGCGGCTCACTATGGCTCGACGTCGCTTGTCACGTTTACCGCGGCGCTCGTCTTTCTCGAGACCTCGGGAGTCGCGTATCCCGGATACGCGCCAACCTTGCTGACGGTGCTCGAGATTCCCGGCATCGTCGTCGGCATCTTGCTCGCCAGCCGCGCCGCGAAGGGCCCCGTGAAGTGGGCCGGAGCGCTGCACGAGGTGCTCGCCGGCAAGTCGATCGTGTTGCTCGCGGGCGGCCTCGTGCTGGGCTTCGCCATCGGCGATGCGGGCTACGCGGGCGTGCAGGGCTTCTTCGACGAGCCGTTCCGCGGCGTGCTCGCGCTCTTCTTGCTCGGCCTGGGCATCGAGGCTGGCCAGCGCCTTGGCTCGTTGCGCGAGGCGGGCCCCGGCCTTCTGGTGTTCGCTGCGCTCTTCCCGTTCGTCGTGGGGGGCGCCGTCGTGGCGCTCTCGGTTGTGCTCGGAATGGGTCAGGGCGGCGCCGTCGTGCTTGCCATCCTCTGCGCGAGTGCCTCATACATCGCGGCGCCCGCGGCGCTGCGATTCGCCTTCCCCGAAGCGAACCTTGCGATCCCGCTTGCGGCGAGCATTGGCGTGACGTTCCCGATCAACCTCGTGCTGGGCATCCCCTATCTGACGTGGCTCGCTGGCGTATTCACCGGTCAGGCCTAGCGCGCTCGCTCGACGATCTGCGCGAACCCTGCTAGCGGTCGGCGAGCACGATCAATCGGTCGCCCGCCGCGAAGGTCACAGAGCTCGACGTGTGCGGATTGATCACCACGCCAAAGTCGGGCTGTTGTGCGCTGCGCGCCGCAATGCGATAGCCAATGAAGGTCTCTCCACGTCGTGACGCTGCTTCGATGAGCGTCGACACCGTCACGGGACCCGTGCTCGTCAC
>JBJOPU010000057.1:0-7391 GCA_046050505.1 Actinomycetota bacterium | reverse complement strand
CGGCCGGGGCACTGTCGTGCGATTACGAAAGGCCCTCCCTGTGTCATCCACCCCTCTCATTGAGACGTCAGCGCTGACCAAGCGCTTCGGGCGCACCACCGCCCTCAACGAACTCGACCTGCAGATCGCCGAAGGCGACGTGCACGGCTTCCTGGGCCCGAACGGCGCCGGAAAGTCCACGACGATCCGCGTGCTGCTGGGGCTCATTCGCCCCACGAGCGGCTCGGCTCGCGTCTTCGGCCTCGACCCCTGGACCGACTCCGTTGAGATTCATCGCGATATCGCTTACGTGCCGGGCGACGTGAGTCTGTGGCCCGGGCTCACGGGCGGCGAAGCGATCGACTTGCTCACGAGCCTGCGCGGCGGCGCCGACGCGACGCGGCGGGCCGAGCTCATCGAGCAGTTCGAGTTCGACCCGCGCAAGAAGGCCCGCACCTACTCCAAGGGCAACCGCCAGAAGGTCGCCCTCATCGCGGCGTTCGCGCGGCCCGCCCGGCTCTACATTCTCGACGAGCCGAGTTCGGGCCTCGACCCCGTCATGGAGGCGGTGTTCCGTCAGCAGGTGGAGCGCGTGCGCGCCGAGGGTGCGACCGTGCTGCTCTCGAGCCACGTGCTGAGCGAGGTTGAGCAGTTGTGTGACCGCGTGACGATCATCCGTGACGGTGCTGTCGTCGAGAGCGGTTCGCTCGCCGAATTGCGCCACTTGAGCCGCACCTCGTTCCGGGTGGCGGGCGTCAGCGACCTCGCCGCTCTGCAGGCAATCGCGGGGGTACACGACGTCGCGATGGTGGGCGACTCGGTGACCTTCGAGGCGGATGCTGATGCCATCTCTGCCGTGCTCGCCGCCGTCGCGGGCCAGCGCGCGACGGCGGTCACCGCTGCACCCGCGTCGCTCGAGTCGCTGTTTCTGCGTCACTACGGCTCGGTGCGCTGATGCGCGCGTTCATGACCGTCTTCGCCGCGCAACTGCGGCGCGACCGCTGGGTGCTGTCGTTCTGGATGGGCGGCATCGCTCTTCTCGGCATCGCGATCGCGTCGGCGATCACGACCCAATTCGCCGATGAGGCCGAGCGGGCAGCGATCGTCGCGATCGCCGCGGCCAACCCGGCCTTTCTGTTTCTGCGCGGGCTTCCCGAAGGGCTCAGCGTCGGAGCGGTCGCGTTCTTTCAGGGCTACTCGTTCACGGCGGTGCTCGCTGGCCTCATGAGCACCTTCCTCGTGGTGCGACACTCGCGCGCCGACGAAGAAGGGGGCCGCGCCGAACTGCTCGGGTCAACGCCCATCGCACGCTCGACGACGCTCGCAGCAACGATCGTGCTCGGGATGCTCGCCAACCTCGTTCTCGCGGTGCTTCTTGCCCTGGCCTACGTGGCCGGGGGTCTCCCGGTCGAGGGCTCGATCATCGCGGCGCTCGCCGTCGCGGCCGTCGGACTCGTGTTCGTGGGCATTGCGGCCGTGATTGCGCAGCTCATGCCTTCGGGGCGCTCGGCGAACGGTGTCGCGTCGGCCTTCGTGATCGGCGCCTACCTCGTGCGCGGCATCGGTGATGCGCTCGGTACCCCGAGCGACGACCTGCTCACGGTGACGCCCAGCCCCATCTCGTGGCTGTCGCCGATCGGCTGGGGGCAGGCGACCCGGCCCTACTCGGAGCCCACACTGCTGCCACTGTTGCTGTCGCTTGGGGTGTTCGTGGCGGTCAGCGCCCTCGCGCTCGCGCTACGGTCACGCCGCGACCTCGGATCGAGCCTCGTGCCCGACCGCTCGGGTCGCGCGGGCGCGCGCCTCGGCGGGCGTAGCGTGCTCGGTCTCGCGTGGCGGCTGCAGCGGTCAACCGTGCTCGGCTGGGCGATCGGCGTGCTCGTGCTCGGGTCAATCGCGGGTGGTCTCGCCCCCGTCGTGGCGCAAGCCGTGGCCGAGAACGACACCCTCGCGGGGCTCATCGGCAGTCTTGTTCCGGGAACCGAGGCCGAGACGGCCGACGTCTTCATCGCTGCGCTGCTCGGCATCGGCGGGGTGCTGGGCGGCGCTGCGGGCGTGCAAGCCGTGCTGCGCTTGCGAGCCGAAGAGGTCGAGGGTCGGGCAGAGTTGCTGCTCGCGACTCCCGTGTCGCGCGTGCGGTGGGTGGGGGCGACGGTGATCGTGGCCGCAGCATCCGTTCTCATCGTCTCGCTTGCCCTCGGCGTCGCGACCGGTGGGGCGCTCGCCCGGTCATCGGGTGACGCGAGTGACGCGCTGCGGTACGTGGGGGCGGCCTTTGCGCACGCTCCTGCGGCACTCGTGTTCGTCGCGGTCACCGCACTCGTCTTCGCGCTCGTGCCGCGCGTGACGATCGCTCTCGGGTGGGGGTTGCTCGTCATCGGATTCGTGCTCGGCCAGTTCGGCGAGCTGCTCGGCCTGCCCGAGTGGGTGCAGGCGATCAGCCCGTTCTTCCACAGTTCGGCCGTGCCCGTCGTCGAGCTCGACGTCGTCGCCGTGGTGGTGCTGCTCGCGGTCGCCGCGGCCGGTGTCGCTGTGGCCCTCGTGACGCTGCGGCGGCGAGACCTCACCGCGTGAGCTGTGTGCCTCCCGTGGCATGTGCCGCGGGAGGCACATTGCGTGAGTGGTGCGGCCCGGCAACGGCCTGAGTGCATGCGCTACTGGCTTGGCGTCGTGGATCCGTCAACGAGACACTTCGGTGCGGTGCTCATCGCCGCCATGCCAAACGTGCCGCGCACCCCGCGCCGGTAGGCTTGACTCTCGTGGCTCTCACTATCGGCATCGTCGGCCTGCCCAACGTCGGCAAGTCCACCCTCTTCAACGCGCTCACCGAAAACGACGTGCTCGCGGCGAACTATCCGT
The DNA here is from genome assembly GCA_046050505.1 of Actinomycetota bacterium. Taxonomy (GTDB): domain Bacteria; phylum Actinomycetota; class Actinomycetes; order Actinomycetales; family Microbacteriaceae; genus Microcella. The sequence goes on along the minus strand of JBJOPU010000057.1, from coordinate 4,553 downwards.
TCGCCACGATCGAGCCCAACGTCGGCGTGGTCGAGCTGCCCGACGAGCGCCTGAAGGTTCTCGCTGAGATCTTCGGCAGCGAGCGCATCCTCCCGGCCTCCGTGTCGTTCGTCGACATCGCGGGCATCGTCAAGGGTGCGAGTGAGGGCGAGGGCCTCGGCAACCAGTTCTTGGCGAACATCCGCGAGTCGGATGCGATCGCGCAGGTCGTGCGCGCCTTCACCGACAGCGACGTCGTGCACGTCGCTGGAGCCGTCGACCCCGCCAGCGACATGGAGACCATCAACACCGAGCTCATGCTCGCCGACCTGCAGACGCTCGAGAAGGCGATTCCGCGCTACGAAAAAGAGGTCAAGGGCAAGAAGGTCGACCCCTCCGTGCTGCAAGCGGCGCTGGATGCCCACGCTCTGCTCTCCGCCGGCACCACCCTCTCCTCCGCCGGTTTTGACGCCACGCCGATCCGCGAGCTCGGCCTCCTGAGTGCGAAGCCCTTCATCTACGTGTTCAACGTCGACGAAGGCGTGCTCGGCGACAGCGCCCGCATGGCCGAGCTCGCCGCGCTCGTCGCCCCCGCGAAGGCCGTCTTCCTCGACGCCAAGATCGAGAGCGAACTGATCGGCATGGATGCCGCCGACGCCGCCGAACTCCTCGCCTCGACCGGTCAGAGCGAGAGCGGACTCGCGCAGTTGGCTCGCATTGGCTTCGACACCCTCGGCCTGCAGACCTACCTCACCGCGGGACCAAAAGAGTCGCGCGCGTGGACCATCGGCAAGGGCTGGAAGGCCCCCCAAGCCGCGGGCGTCATCCACACCGACTTCGAGCGCGGCTTCATCAAGGCCGAGGTCATCGGCTTCGACGACCTCGTCGCCTGTGGCTCGGCCGCCGAGGCCCGCGCAAAGGGCAAGGCCCGCATCGAGGGCAAGGACTACGTCATGCAAGACGGCGACGTGGTCGAGTTCCGCTTCAACGTGTAGCCGGACCGAGCATCCCCGTGCAGATTCCGTCCGATAGCGGTTCGAACGATCGGCAGCCCTCCCTTGTGCACGACGTCTTCTGGGGGCTCGCGTTCATGGTCATTCTCGCGGTATCTCCTTCCATGCTCATTCACACGCTGGAATCAACCGGAGGGGACTGGAACGCACTGACGGGTGGAGGTGGTCGCTCGGGTGACGGAGTGCCGATGTGGCTTATGTTTTCCGTGAACGTCGCGCTCTTGCTGATAGGCGCTCTCGGGACAATCAGCATGGTCGTGCTTTGGATCAGGCGGGCGAGGGGTACTTTGGTTGATCCTCCAACGAGCGGAACGGGCGTTGGCGCCTGACTGAGTGGTTGTCGAGTCCACTGCGAAGCCGCGTCGGGTCGAAGTAAAGTCGCGCTATGGGATTCTGGCCCGATGGTGCGGTGACCCGCGAGGTCGTCGAAGCGGCCTTGATCCAGCCCCTTCGTTGGCGGATCGAATGGTGTGACGGAGCTCGCCGTGACGCGAGCGAAGGATTTGGTCGCACGCTCCCGCACGGTGTTCTTGAGTCGGTCCCCACGCGCGCGAAGCAGCGCAAAATTGAGCGGGGGCAAGAGCGAGACAAGACGTGGATGTTCGCCTATCTGCGAGAACGGGACGGTGAACTCGTTCTTGATCTGTATGAAGGGCCGTGACCTTGTTGAGCGCCCGTCGTCCGGTTGATCTCCGCTTGCGTGGAGCATCCGGGAAGCAGGCATAGTCGTGGCGCGTCGGCGGGAACTGGCAGACGCGGCGGACGGAATCTCCGGACTCGTCGTCAGCAACACACCGTGGTTTCCGGATTGGCCAATGGGCGACGTGGGTCGCGCAGTTCAGGCCGGCAAAGGGCGAGAGTTCACTTTTGACTTATTGAGCGGAACTGCGACGCCGCCGCTGACTCCCCTGATTGTTCGGGCTACTCGTCTGCGGGAAGAGCTTGCTCGACACCTCGCGGCACGTCGAATTCCCGAAGCATGGGTCAGCGAGGCGAGTGTCACCGTCAGCGTCGTAGATGGCGTGCAGAAAGGCTTCATCGCGGTTCGGTGTCGAGTAGCCATTACGGATGATCTAGGACGCGAATACACCTCCACCCGGAAGGCGTCGGCCCCACTACCGCGCCAAAGCTGGTGGAGGCTGCTTCGGTCAGTCTTCACGGATCGCCGCCTTGCGCACCCTGAAACAGGCAGCGGTACCGACACGGGCAGAGCTTGGCAACACCCGTTCGACTCGCTTCTGACCAAAGGAGGCCGCGCCCGCGCCGGCGATGTGGCGGGTCGTGCAGTTCTTCTCGTGCCGTACTCGTGGTCAAGTTGGGAGCTGCATGATCGCCCATGGGAAGACCCGGAGGGCGAGTGTGTGGACTCGTATTGGACAGGCGACGCAACGAGCGTCGGAGTCTTGGCGTCCTGGGACATCGAGTGGGTGCAACCCGCAGAAGTCAAGCAGTTCGCGGACCATCACTTCCCGGGTCTCGACCAAGCGATTGTCTGGAAGCATCATGGCGATGAGTGACGCGGTGGGGATGAGCTTCCACGCAACCTCTGAGACACAAACTCGATCGGCGGTGTCTTGTTCCGATCCGGCGCTATGGCGCCGAATTTCGCTTCACCGTGCAGGAGTTGATTGAGTGTGGAGTGGCCGATAGAACCGATCGTCACCGAGCGGCTGACGGTTCGGGATGCCCGCGACTTTGATGCGGAACTCTTCGAGCGGCTGTACTCCGACCCGCTGGTACGGGCGTACTTGGGTGGGCCGGTGGCTGCGGTGGACATCCCGAAGCGTGTTGCCGAGACGCCATGGCGAGGTGCATTCACGGTCGAGGTGACTGAGACCGGCGTACCTGTCGGCCTCGTGCGCATCGGCCCGTATCGCACGGGCGAGATCGAGCTGTCGTACGAGTTCGTGCCGGAAGTGTGGGGGCATGGCTACGCTCGCGAGGCATGCCGCCCCGTTCTTGCGTGGGCCAGCGCCGAGGTTACCCACGGCGACCCGATCATCGCAGTGACGCAGTCCGCCAACGAGCGTTCGCTCTCGCTGCTCGGTCACCTGGGTTTCGTTGAGCGTGAGCGATTTGTCGAGTTCGATGCCGAGCAGGTGCTGCTGGTCTGGGAGTCGTGACGGAGGAGTCGAGAGTGTTCGAGGGCGCCGCTGATTTCGCCCCGGCGACTTCGCACACTCCTTGGGCTCGCTCAGGCGCCGCCAACCGTGAACGCGAAGACCCTCCCGTCCAGAGTTCCGATCCATCCTGAAGTCGAGGAGGAAAGCAGAAGAGACAGGGGCACCACAGAGTGCCCCTCTGAGTTCGTTACGGTACGTGACCAGAGCACGATTCCTGACCTGCTGTCGATTCCAACGGCCTCACCAAGGTTCGTCACGGCGATGGTCACACTGTCGGCCTCATCGACTGCTACCACTTGGTTGTCGAATTCGACTTGCCATACGGCTTCTCCATCGGGATACCGCCTCCGAACAACTCGTGCGTTGCCGGGAAGAAGTCCTGACACGTCGTGAATCGCCCCTGCATGGATGATCGCTGCTCCAAGTTCATCCGTGACCCAGACTCCCGGGCCGCCGAACACCTGGCGCGACCCTGTCCAATCGAGAGGGAACAGGCGCTCAATCGCCCAACCACCTTCGCTTTGTGTGACACGCGCAACGTACTTGTTCCGCGACGGCAACTCCACGTCGCCTACGAGGGTGAGAAAGTGTGGCGATCTGCGAATGTCAAAGTAGTGGTTGAACAGGTCGTAGCCGCTCACGTCGACGTGACGGTCAACTGCTCCTGTCGACCTAACGGTGGCGGGCAGGCCCGCATCTTTATGGCTTGTGGGCCGGATTAGCAGGTCGCCGTTCTCTGCCCGTATGAGAACGAGCCCACACGAGTTGCGCTCCATGGAAACGATCTCCCCGGACGCGGCGTCGATGGTCAAGATCGAGGTCGTCCGTTCGTCATGCCGGGAGACAGGTGGGTCCCACACGGTTGCAACCAGCTCGTTGCTTCTCATGAAGAGCTGCGTGCAGGTTCCTTCCACCGGGATGCGCCATCTCGGTTGGTCTTCTGACTCTGAGTCCCAAAAGTCGATTAGGCCTTCTCTCCCGGCGATTACCCCGGCGTGGTAGGCGGCCAGGGCCCACACGTGACGATGAGTGTCCTCGATGACGGCCAATTCATCCGCAGTCAAGCAGTCAGAACCACGTACTGAAGGATTCGCGGGTCTGTGCCTGGCTCTCTGCACGATGTTCAGTGCGTCTATATCGATGGTGCGTTCATCCAGAGAGAGCAGTTCCGAGCGATGCACCATCGCCGTCGAAAACTCCAGTCGGTTCCAGTCGTCAATCTCCCAGTCGGTCACTGGAGCGAACTCAACGGTCAGATGCTCTTCGTCCTTCCAGGACACTTCTTCGACCATTCGTGAGTGCGTGAATAAAGACCGCGTCCGCCCGGTGGCGAAATCGTGGACGAGCAGTTCGCCCTCGAAGTAGTACCCACCGTCGTACTCTCCAGTGCCAGCAACGAAGAACTCCCCGCCAGGATGGACTGCGAGGCTCCGTACCG
>JBJOPU010000056.1:0-7478 GCA_046050505.1 Actinomycetota bacterium | reverse complement strand
TCGGGTCTGAGAGAACGACTTCAAGCTTCCACTTTTGGCCGAACCGTTCCTGCACTGTCGTCACATCGGTGATCGCATCCCAGCCAAGGAAAAGTGGTTCGCGATCGGGGAAGTCAAGGCGGAGGCCGTTTTCCCGTACGTCAAGCGCACCGACTCCGCTCTCTCGTCGTTCTGACTCTCGCAGAAGAACAAGCGAGCCTTTCCCGCGCAACCTCTCGCTCTGATTACGCCAATCCCGAGGTGGCGAGACTGCCCACCGCCACAGCAACCACCCAGCGATCGCCACGAGAAGTACTGCGGTGGACCAAACCCATTGACTCCCCCCTCCCACGGCTTGGAGCGCGGGAATCAGGAGGAACACACAAGCAGCTGTCAGTACCAGGATCCAGACCGCAAGTCGGGAACGTCCCCGGAAAGACCGCCTCACCATTCGACCTCCCCGAACCTCTCCCGCAAGATCTACACCGACTCGCTCAGCAAATAGCTACCAGGGCGCCAGAACGTTCCTGTCACGATCTCATGCTTAGTGGAAGAAGTGCCGCTCGCCCGTCAGGTACATCGTCACGCCGGCCGCCTGGGCCGCAGCGATGACTTCTTCGTCGCGCACCGAGCCGCCGGGCTGCACGATCGCCGCGACGCCCGCGTCGAGCAGCACCTGCAGGCCGTCGGCGAACGGGAAGAACGCGTCGCTCGCCGCGACCGAGCCGCGCGCCCGGTCGCCCGCGCGCGAGACGGCCAAGTGGCACGAGTCGACGCGGTTGACCTGCCCCATGCCCACGCCGACGGATGCTCCGCCCGACGCCAGCAAAATCGCGTTCGACTTCACGGCTCGGCACGCGCGCCACGCGAACTCGAGGTCGGCCAGTTGCTCGGCCGAGGCCGCGGGGCCGGAGACCAGCTGCCACGAGTCGGCTGACGCAAACGCGCGGTCGGCGCCCTGCCGCAGCCAGCCGCCACTCACCTGCCGCAGCTCGACGTCGCCGAGCGCGAAGCCCGCGGGCAACTCGATCAGCCGGATGTTTTTCTTTTCACGCAGCAGTTCCAACGCAGAAGGCTCGAAGCCGGGAGCAACGACGACCTCGGTGAAGATCGGTGCGATCGACTCGGCAGCCTCGCGCGTGATGACGCGGTTGGCGGCGATCACTCCCCCGAAGGCCGAGACGGGGTCGCACGCGTGCGCCGCTGCGTGAGCATCCGCAATCGATTCCCCCACAGCGATGCCGCACGGGTTGGCGTGCTTGATGATCGCGACGGCGGGAGCCTCGTGGTCGTACGCGGCGCGCACGGCCGCGTCGGCATCGACGAAATTGTTGTACGACATCTCTTTGCCGTGCAGCTGCGTCGCCTGCGCGATGCCGTGGCTGCCGTCGGCGCGGTAGAGCGCGGCGTGCTGGTGGCTGTTCTCGCCGTAGCGCAGCACTTGCTGCAGCGTCGCGTGCACGTCGATGGTTGAGGGGCTGCCATCACCCGCAGGACCCGACGCCGGGACGGCGTCGGGCGCTGGCGTCGCGCGAAGCCCAGAAATGGGCTTCGCCTCAGCTCCGCGCGCCCGCACACCGAGCGTGTCGGCGAACCAGCCCGCCACCGCGGTGTCATACGCGGCCGTGTGCGCAAAGGCCTTGGCGGCAAAGCGCTGGCGCTGCGCGAGCGTCGTGCCGCCGAGCGTGAGCGCCTTCGTGACCATGACGTAGTCGGCCGGGTCAACGATGATCGCGACGTTCGCGTGGTTCTTGGCGGCGGCACGCACCATCGCGGGCCCACCGATGTCGATCTGCTCGATCACGACGTCGCCCTGCGCGCCCGAGGCCACGGTCTCGACGAAGGGGTAGAGGTTGACGATCACGAGATCGAACGGCGTCACGCCGAGGTCAATCAGTTGCGCTTCGTGCGACGCCAGCCGAAGGTCGGCCAGAATGCCCGCGTGCACCTTGGGGTGCAGGGTCTTGACGCGGCCGTCGAGAGTCTCGGCGAATCCGGTGACCTCGGCAACCTCGGTCACGTGGTGCCCCGCGGCCGCGATCGTCGCCGCTGTCGAGCCCGTCGACACCATCTCGACGCCACCCTCGGCGAGCGCCGCCGCCAACTCGAGCAGCCCCGACTTGTCGCTCACCGAGATGAGCGCGCGACGCACGGGCACCGCGTCGCGGTGGCGATAGAGAGCGGGGTCGTGGGCGGGGCCGGCCATGGGGTCTCCAGGTCTGATTTATCGGGTGGATGCTGAGCCGAGGGCAATCGAGCCGTCAGCGATGCCGCGCACGACGTCGATGAGCAGCCGCCGCTCAACGGGCTTGATGCGCTCGTGCAGGCTGTGCTCGGTGTCGTCGGGCAGCACGGGCACGCGCTCTTGCGCGAGCACGGGGCCCGTGTCGACTCCGGTGTCGACCACGATGACGCTCGCGCCGGTCTGCGCGGCCCCCGCGGCGAGCGCATCGCGCACGCCGTGGGCTCCGGGAAACTCGGGAAGATACGCGGGGTGCGTGTTGATGAGCCGCGGCGCGAGAGCCGCGACGACGCGCGGCGGCAACAGGCGCATGAGTCCGCTCAACACCACGAGGTCGGGTGCCCACTGCTGCACGGCCGCGAGCAGTTCGTCGCCCCACGCCTCACGCGAGTCGAACGACGAGAACGGCACGGTAAAGCTCGGGATGCCGAACTCCTCGGCGTGAGCCAGGCCGTCGGCGGCGCGGTCGGCGCCGACGGCGACCACGTGCGCGGGGTACTCGGCATCGCGACACGCCTCCAGCAGAGCGCGCAGGTTTGACCCGCCGCCCGAGATCAGCACGACGACCCGCAGCACCTGCCCAGGCTATCGGGTGCGCGCGAGGGCCTGCGGTCGGGCGACCCGCACACCGCCGGCGAGCAGGCCCAGGGATGCTCCGATGAGCGTCTCGACGAGCATCCACAGCCCCACGGTCACCGGGTCGGGGCCCACCTCGGCGAGGCGTCCGGGCCCGGCAGCACCCGCCGCCACAAACGCGAGAAAGCCCATCGCAAACCCGGCCACCACGGCTGCCAGCGCGGCCGTTCCGAGACCCCACCAGCGCGGCGCCTCGCCGTCGAGCGCAGCGACGAGGCGCGGGCGCACCGCGAGCCCGGCGATAAACGCGGCGAGCACCGGCACGATGAGCGTCATGAAGCCCAGGGGCGAGGGCTCGAGCGGCAGCGCGCCGAGCACCGGCACGGCAGGCAGTGGCCCCAGCGTTGTCGCGATGGGGCTTACGGTCGAACCCGCACCCACGGCGAAGCCTGGGCCCACGAGCCATGACGCGGCCCAGATCACGAGTGTCGGCAACAGGGCGAGCTGCGCGGCGGTGAGCGCGATGCCGCCGAGAACGCCCGCTTGCACGCTCTCGTAGAGCGCGATGACCTGGCCATAACCGATCACGAGCGCCATCGTCGTGACGAGCGACGCCGCGACGATGACCGTTGCCACGGTGCCGAGTCCGGCGCGCAGAGCGGCGCCGCCCGCGGCGAGCCATGGCTGCGGCCCCTCGGCGATCATGCGGCGCAATCGCACGCGCGCCGGATTCGTCGCGCCGATTGACCCAATCGCGAGGCCTAGGCCGAACACGAGCCCCGGAAACAGCAGAGCCTGCCAGCGCGAGGGCAACACGCCCTCAGTCGAGGCCGTCAGCACAACGAGGCCCGAGAGCACGATGACCGTCGAGAGGGCGACGAGCTCGCCGAGCACGCGGTGCGGTTCACGCCGCAGGCGCCGCGCCATCACGACACCAGCGAGGGCCGTGCACAGGGCAAAGCCACTGAGGGCGAGCGACACCAGAAACGGCTCGCCGACACCGGTGACACCGAGGGCGAGGGCGGTCTGCGCATCCAGCTGAAAGGTCACGTCGACGCCGTGACCCACCAGCCAGATCACGACGGCCGCGCGCCAAAAAACCACCCAGTCGATCTGAAACCCAAACTGCGCGGCCCACATGATCGTGAGAATGCTCAGCGGCACGGCGATGCCAATAGCCACGATGAGCAGCGCCTCGAAGGCGCTCATGAGGGCGGTAACGCGGCGGGTCATGTCGCGGGCGAGCCTATCGCCGAGTGGCTCACGCGAGCGCGGCGCGCGCCGCTGCCCGCGCCTCGACGGGTTCGGGGGCTGCACAGGCCGCTGCGGCTGCCGCGCGGCACTGCTCGAGCGTGACGCCGGCGAGGCGGGCCCCCACGGTCGGAATCGCGCGCGCGGTCATCGACAGGCTCGAGGCGCCGAGCCCCACGAGCACCGCCGCGAAGTCAGGGTTGGCGGCCGCCTCACCGCACAAGCCCATGGGCGTGCCCGTGGCCGCGGCCGCGTCGCCCACGAGGCGAATCATGCGCAAGAGGGCGGGCTGCCACGGGTCGGCGAGCGCCGCGAGCGACGCCGACATGCGGTCGGCCGCCATCGTGTATTGCGAGAGGTCGTTCGTGCCCACGCTGATGAAGTCGACTGCGGCGCACAGTTCGGCGGCTGTCACGGCGGCGGCCGGGGTTTCGAGCATGATGCCGACGCTCGCGATGCCCGCAGTGCGCGCCCGCGCGGCAAACTCGCGCGTCTCGCCGAGCGTCGCGATCATGGGCGCCATCACGGCAACATCGGCGCGCTCGGCCACCGCGGCTTCGGCGATCGCCTGCAGTTGGCGCTCGAGCACCTGCGGATCACGGATGGCCGTGCGCACGCCGCGCAGCCCCAACACGGGGTTCGGCTCATCGATCGCCGTCAAGAACGGCAGCGGCTTATCGCTGCCCGCGTCAAGCGTGCGCACGATAATGCGTTGCTGCGGAAAGGCCGCGAAGACTTCGCGATAGGCCGCGACCTGCTCGGCCACGCTCGGCTCATCGGCACGATCAAGAAAGCAGAACTCGGTGCGGAACAACCCCACGCCCTCGGCGCCGCGCTCGACCGCCCGCGCGATCTCGCGCGGCGCCCCCACGTTGGCGCTCAACAGCACGCGGTGGCCGTCGGCCGTTTGGCCGGGACCCACGAACGGCGGCAGCGTGATGACCCCCGTGGCGGTCGCCTGCTCGGCCAGATCGGGCTGCACGATGACCTCACCCGTGTCGCCATCGACGAGCACGAGCGTGCCGTCGGCGATGCTCGTGGCGCCCTTCACGCCCACCACCGCGGGCAAGCCCAACTCGCGCGCGATGATCGCCGTGTGCGAGGTGGGGCCGCCCTGCTCCGTCACGAGCGCGAGACACCGCGACGGGTCGAGAGTCACGGTGTCGGCCGGCGCCAAGTCATCAGCGATCAGGATGTACGGCTCGCGTCGCTCGGGAAGCCCCGGTGGCTCAACCCCCGTGATGGCGGCAATCGTTCGGTCACGCACATCGTGCAGATCGGTCACGCGGTCGAGCATGCTGCCCCCCGCGGCGCGATAGTCGGCGACCAGTCGCGCAATGGCATCCCACACCGCGCGCTCGGGGCTCACCCCGCGCTCGTGCACCGCGTTCGACGCGGTGTCGTGCAGCACGGCGTCGTCGGCGATCGCCGCCGTCGCCGCGAGCACCTCCGCGCGGTGACCCTCGGTGGCGGCGGCACGCGCACGGTATTGGGCGGCGGTAGCGGTGAGGGCATCCGTCACGATCTGGGCCGCGGCGGCGCGAGCGGGTGGCGCCATGATGACGGTCGCACTCGGCTCGGCAATCGCGTGCACGAGCACGGCGACAGGCCCCACGACGCGGCCTGAGCTCACGCCGAGCGGTCCGGAGCCACGATCAGGTTCTGCCGCGTCGGCGAGCAGTGCGGGAGCGATCGTGGGCGATGGCGCGGCGACGAGGGGTTCGCCGAATCCGCCCTCAATGAGTGCCGCGATCGCGCGCACGGCCGCGTCGGCGTCGTCGCCCGCCGCACTCACCTGCACCTCGGCGCCGGGCTTCGCGATCAAAATCGAGATACTCAACGGGCTCGCCGCTGGAGCGGGCGGTTTGCCCGGCACCGCAAGAGTGATCGTCGATGAGAAGGTCGCGGCGAGCGCCGCGATCTCGGCCGCCGGGCGTGCGTGCAAGCCGCCCTCGTTGCGCACGAGAGCGATCGCGGATGCGGTGGGCTGCTCGGTCGCGTTCGCTGGCGTCGTTACGTCGGCAGTCTTCGTAGAGCCAGCGAGCAACGCCACCTTGGGCACGAGCGCGGCCGAGGCTTCGGCCGCCACGACGTCGATGCTGTCGCCCGTTGCGGCCCGCACGACGGCCGCGAGCAAGCCCTCGATAAACGGTGCGGGCACGACGCGCACGTCGATGCGGTGAGCGATGAACTCGAGCGCCATGTCGGCACTCAACACGGCCGAGCCGAGGTCGGTGAGCACAACGACTCCGACACCTTCGGAGGCTTCGCTGATGGCAGCCGCGACGCGCGTGGCGTTCGTGCCCGTGCCTCCGTCGGCGCGGCCCGCCGCGATCGCAATACGCGGAGGGTCCGCGGGCGTGAACTCGCGCGCGAGAGTAGCCGCGGCCTCGGCAAGTGCCCGACTGTGCGATACGAGCACGAGGCCCACGCGCGGCGCCCGGCGGTCGGCCGGGCGAGTGGGTTCGGCGGTGGGGCTCTCGGGCGCGGCCCCCGCCGGAACGAGGGGCGCTGTCGGCACCGAGGCCTCAGCGGCGAGCGCCGCGGCGAGCGCGCCAAGCATGAGCGCCGCCGACGCGGCCCCCGGGTCGATCGAGCCCCGACTGCGGTCGCCCAAGTAGCTCGCCCGTCCACGACGCGCGACGAGCTCAGCCGTGGCGTCGCGGGCGACGTTGGCCGCGATGGCGGCGGTGGATGCTGCCTCGGTGAGCGGAGCGCCCGTCGCGACCGCGGCATCCAGGGCCTCAATCGCGGGCACGAGCGCATCGAGCAGCGTCTTGTCGCCGAGTTCGGCATGGCCGCGTTGCTGCACGCCCGCGGCTCCGGCGCGCAAAGCGGAGACGAGTGCGGGGCCGTCGAGCGCCGAGGCATCGCCGCACGCGGTTGCCGCCCGCAGCAGCAGGGTGCCGAAGAGCGGGCCGCTGGCGCCACCAACCGTGCTCACGAGCGTGAGTCCCGCGCGTGTGAGCGCTTCGCGCACCGTCGACGGCGGCTGCGCGTCGAGTTGGGCGACCACGGCACTCATGCCGCGCTGAAGATTGGCCCCATGGTCAGCGTCGCCAATGGCCGCGTCGAGTCGCGTCAGGTGCTGCTCGTTCTCGGCGATCTCGGTTGCCCAGCGGCGCAGCCAGTCGGTCGTGACGGCAAGAGTCAGCACGGTTATCGCCCCCACCGCAGGGCCGGGGTCTCGACGGGTGCATCCCAGTACGAAAGCAATTCCGCGTTGACGGGAAGCACCGTGATGAGGCAGCCGGCCATGTCGAGAGCCGTGATGGTGTTGCCCACGAGCGTGCGGACCGCTCGAACCCCCACGGCCTCGAGCAGGGGAACCACTTCGGCGAGCATCGCGTAGAGCTCAATGAGCGGCGTCGCACCGAGCCCCGAGAGCATCACGATCGCGTCGCCCGCGGGCAGCCCGTCGGCCACGAGA
>JBJOPU010000055.1:0-7561 GCA_046050505.1 Actinomycetota bacterium | reverse complement strand
TCGGCCACGACGAATGCGATCGCCACGCCTGCATCGTGCGACATCGAGACGTGCAGCGAGCCGATGCCGCGGGCCGCCACGATCTCGGCCGCGCGGCCACTCACGACGAGATCGGGGTTGCCCTCAAAGTCGGCGATCACTCGCATGTCGTGCCAGCTGACACCGTCGGTCGCGCCGAGAGCCTTCAAGAGTGCTTCTTTTGCGGCGAATCGACCGGCCAGCGAGCGCAGCGGAAGGTCTCGTTCGTTCTCCGCAAAGAGTCGCTCGCGCAACCGGGGCGTGCGGTCGAGAGCGCGTTCGAAACGAGCAAGTTCGACGACGTCAACTCCGATTCCGACGATCCGCCCCATGGCGCACGCGTGGCTTTCTCGACCGAGCTACTCGACGCGCTGACTCGACGCGCCTACTCGACCGTGACCGACTTGGCCAGGTTGCGCGGCTGATCGACGTCGAGACCCTTGGCCGACGCGAGCTCCATACCGAAGATGTGCAAGGGCACAACGGCGAGCAGCGGTTCGAAGAACGGCGAGGCAAGCGGAATACGGATGACCTCGTCGGCGTGCGGCAACACGGCAACGTCGCCTTCTTCGGCGATCGCGATCACGCGAGCGCCGCGAGCGCGAATCTCTTGGATGTTCGAGACGACCTTCGCGTGCAACGAGTTCGGGCCACGAGGGCTCGGAACAATTACGAACACCACTTGCCCAGGCTCGATCAAGGCAATCGGCCCGTGCTTGAGCTCGCCCGCTGCGAAGCCCTCGGCGTGAATGTAGGCGAGCTCCTTGAGCTTGAGAGCACCCTCGAGTGCCACCGGGTAGCCGACGTGGCGACCCAAGAACAGCACCGACCGAGTGTCGGCCATCCAGTGCGCGAGCTCTTTGATGCGCTCGCCGGTCGCGAGAACGGCCGTGAGCTTCTCGGGCACGGCTTGCAGTTCGGCAACGAGGCCCCGCGCACGCTCGGGCGTGAGGGTGCCGCGCACCTGACCGAGCTGCAGCCCGAGCAAGTAGATCGCGGTGATCTGGGCGACGAAGGCCTTGGTCGATGCCACGGCAACTTCGGGGCCCGCGTGCGTGTAGACGACGGCGTCGGACTCGCGCGGAATCGTGGCGCCCTGCGTGTTGCAGATCGACAGCGTGCGCGCGCCCTGCTCGCGGGCGTATTTGACCGCCATCAAGGTGTCCATCGTTTCGCCCGACTGGCTGATCGAGACAACGAGCGTGTTCGACGACAGCACCGGCTCGCGGTACCGGAACTCGTGAGCCAGTTCAACATCGACGGGGATGCGCGCCCACTGCTCAATCGCATACTTGCCGACCATGCCCGCATAGGCGGCCGTGCCACACGCGATGATGAGCACGCGGTCAATGCTCGAGAGCACGTCAGCGCCCAGCGCCGTCACCTCAGGAAGATCAACGAGCCCATCGTGCACGCGACCGATGATGGTCTTCGCGACGGCCTCGGGCTCTTCACTGATCTCTTTCGCCATGAAGCTCGACCAGCCACCCTTTTCGGCGGCGGAAGCATCCCAATTGACCTCGAAAGTATTGGGCGTCACGGGAGTGCCCGCGAAGTCGACAACCTCCACGCTGTCGGGCCGAATGGTCACGAGCTGGTCTTGCCCGATTTCCATGGCGCGGTGGGTGTATTCGACGAAAGCGGCGACGTCAGAGCCGAGGAAGTTCTCGCCCTCGCCCAGCCCGATGACGAGCGGCGAGTTGCGGCGAGCGCCGACAACCACGTGGGGCTGGTCAGCGTGCACGGCGAGCAACGTAAACGCGCCCTCGAGCCGGTTGACGACGGCCAGCATCGCGGTCGTGAGGTCGCCCGTTTCGCGGAAAGCGTCGCCCACCATGAGGGCGGCGACTTCGCTGTCGGTCTGCGAGCTGAAGGTGTGGCCGCTCGCGAGCAACTCGGCCTTGAGCTCGGAGAAGTTCTCGATGATGCCGTTGTGGATGAGGGCAAGCTTGCCCCCGTCGCCCAAGTGCGGGTGAGCGTTCTCGTCGGTGGGCCCGCCGTGTGTCGCCCAGCGCGTGTGACCGATTCCCGTCTGGCCGTCGGTCAGCGGCGTGGCCTCGAGGTCAGTGCTCAGGATGCCAAGCTTTCCGGCGTGCTTGCGCGTGTCGAGGTGGCCGTGATCATCGATCACTGCGACGCCCGCCGAGTCGTAGCCCCGGTATTCAAGTCGCTTGAGACCACCCAGAAGCACCTCAACGCTGCCCCGGGTTCCGACATAGCCCACGATTCCGCACATAGCCGACCATTCTACGGCCCCTGCCACAGCGGAATGCCCGGGGGTACTGTGGTGGCGATGAGCGATCCGAGCGCAGCGCGCGATACCAGCCCGTTCGACGAGATCGACCGGCAACAGTGGGCCGCGCTTGCCCCCGCGACAGCGCACCCGTTGACGGAGACCGAGCTCGTGCAGCTCCGGGGACTCGGCGACTCGCTCGACATGCGCGAGGTCGCCGAGGTATACGTTCCGTTGAGTCGCCTCTTGAGCTTGTACGCCGTCGGCGCGCGCGAACTGCACCAAGCCACCCGCAGCTTTCTCGGCGAACCCGGTCAGCACACGCCCTTCGTGATCGGCGTGGCGGGTTCGGTCGCCGTGGGCAAATCGACGATCGCACGCCTGCTGCGCGAACTGCTGTCGCGCTGGCCCGACACCCCCCGGGTCGAGCGCGTCACAACCGATGGCTTCTTGTTGCCGACCGATGAGCTCGCCCGGCGCGGCATTCTGCACCGCAAGGGTTTTCCTGAGTCGTACGATCGCCGCGCTTTGCTGAGGTTCGTCGCCCGCGTGAAGGCAGGGGCCGATGAAGTGCGCGCCCCTGTTTATAGCCACTTGAGCTACGACCGCGTGCCCGGTGCCGAGATCATCGTGCGCCGCCCCGACATCCTGATCGTCGAGGGGCTCAACGTCTTGCAGCCGCCTTATCTGGGCGCCTCACTCGCCGTGAGCGATCTCTTCGACTTCACGATTTATGTGGATGCCCGCACGAGCGACATCGCGCAGTGGTACGAAGAACGCTTCTTGGCTCTGCAGCGTGGCGCCTTCACGGATCCGCGCAGCTACTTTCACCGCTACGCCGCTCTCTCGCCCGACGAAGCGGTTGAGAAGGCTCGCGAGATCTGGCGCGAGGTCAACGAGCCCAACCTCGTGCAGAACATCTTGCCGACGCGGCCCCGTGCCTCACTGGTGTTGCGCAAGGCGAGCGATCATGGGGTCGAGACCGTTTTGCTGCGGAAGATCTAGGCGCTCGGCGGGCTAGACGGCGAGCTGCTCGCGTACGACGGCAGCCAAGCGATCGGCAACCTGTTCGGCGGTGTGCTGCTCGGCTGCTTCGACCATCACGCGCACCATGGGTTCGGTACCGCTCGCGCGCAGCAGCACACGGCCGCTGTCACCGAGGGCCGCCTCTTCGGCAGCGACGGCCGCCGCGATGATCGCGTGGCCTTCGAGTGCCGTACGGTCCACTCCGCGCACGTTGATGAGAATCTGCGGAAACACCGTCATGACGTCGGCGAGCTCGGCGAGCGAGCGGCCCGATCGCACCATCTCCGCGGCAAGCTGCAGACCCGTGAGAATGCCATCGCCCGTTGTCGCGTGCTCACTCATGATGATGTGGCCCGACTGCTCGCCACCAAGGGCAAGCCCATGCTCGGCGAGAGCCTCAAGCACATAGCGGTCACCGACGCCGGTTTCGATCATGCGCACACCGTGCTCGGCCATCGCGCGCTTGAGGCCCAGGTTGCTCATGACCGTCGCAACGAGCGTGTTGTCGGTGAGCAGGCCTCGGGCCTTCATCGAGAGCGCAATGATCGCCATGATCTGGTCGCCGTCGATGACGCGACCCGCAGCATCCACCGCCAGACAGCGGTCGGCGTCGCCATCGTGTGCGATGCCGAGGTCGGCGCGGTTCTCGAGCACGGCCGACTGCAACGGCTCGAGGTGCGTTGACCCGACGCCGTCATTGATGTTGAGTCCGTCGGGGTCGCTGCCGATGACCGTCACGCGAGCGCCGGCGTCGGCGAAAACCTGGGGCGAGATGCCCGCGGCTGCGCCGTGCGCGCAGTCGATCACGACGTGCAAACCCGCGAGCGACACGTCAAGCGTGCCCAGCAGGTGCAGCAAATAGCGGTCTTCAGCGTCGGCGAAGCGACGAATGCGGCCGACGCCCGCGCCCGTGGGCGCGAGCTTTTCGCCCGACATCGCTTCTTCGATGCGGTCTTCGACCGCATCGGGCAACTTCGTGCCCCCGAAAGAGAAGAACTTGATGCCGTTGTCAGGAGCCGGATTGTGTGACGCCGAGATCATGACACCGAAGTCGGCGCCAATGTCGCCCACGAGGAACGCAGCCGCCGGGGTGGGGATAACGCCAGCGTCCAGCACGTCAATGCCCGAGCTCGCGAGTCCTGCCGAAACAGCAGCCGTCAAAAACTGGCCCGAAACCCGCGGGTCGCGCGCGACGATCGCCGTCGGTCGCTTGCCCGCGGCGCGCAACTCATCTGCGTGTCGCCCAGAAGTGAGCACGCGCGCAGCAGCCTGGGAGAGGCCGAGGGCGAGGTCAGCGGTGAGATCACCGTTGGCCAGCCCTCGAACCCCATCCGTGCCGAAAAGTCGACCCATGACGAGTCTTCTCCTCGATCGACTAGCGCTTCGAGTACTGAGGAGCCTTGCGGGCCTTCTTGAGACCGGCCTTCTTGCGCTCGATCACGCGCGCGTCGCGCGTGAGGAAGCCGGCCTTCTTGAGCGTGGGGCGGTTGTTCTCGCGGTCGATCTCGTTGAGAGCGCGCGCGATGGCGAGGCGCAAAGCGCCGGCCTGGCCCGAGGGACCACCACCGGTGATGCGCGCGACGACGTCGTAGGCACCACCCAGCTGCAGAATCGTGAAGGGGTCGTTGATCAGCTGCTGGTGCAGCTTGTTCGGGAAGTAGTCCTCGAGCGTGCGCCCGTTGACCTTGTAGGTGCCGGCGCCCGGGTTGATGCGCACGCGGGCGATGGCCTGCTTGCGACGGCCCACGGCCGCTCCGCCGACCGAGAGGATGGCGCGAGGCGCCACCGAAGCGGCAGGAGCCGCCGACTCGGTCGTGTAGCTCTCGGGAGCCGACTCAGGCGTGATGTCGTCGGTGTTGATGTCGGTGTTCGTAACGTCTGCCACGATGCTGATTCCTTTAGCGTCTGCGCGGCCGCTACTGGGCGACCTGGTCGAGGGTGTAGATCGTCGGCTGCTGCGCAGCGTGCGGGTGCTCGGCACCCGTGTAGACCTTGAGCTTCTTGATCTGGGCGCGGCCCAGCGAGTTCTTCGGCAGCATGCCGCGAATGGCCTTCTCGACGGCGCGCTCGGGGTTCTTCTCGAGCAGCTCGCTGTAGGAGGTCGCCGTGAGTCCGCCCGGGTAACCCGAGTGGCGGTAGGCCTTCTTCTGCGCGAGCTTCGAGCCCGTCAGGGCCACCTTGTCGGCGTTGATGATGATGACGAAGTCGCCCATGTCCATGTGCTGGGCAAAGGTCGGCTTGTGCTTGCCGCGCAAGAGAACGGCGGCGTGGCTGGCGAGGCGGCCCAGGACGACATCGGTTGCGTCGATGACGACCCAGTTGCGCTGAACGTCAGCGGGAGTGGGGCTGAAAGTGCGCGTCACAGTGCTAGTACTTTCGTGTCGAGTAGTTCGTGAATCCCGCTCCGGGGGGAGTTCGCGTCTCGATGAGAACGAACGCCACGGTGGAGGGCTCAACCGGATGGCCGTCGGCGACGGGCACCAAGGGTCAAGCCTACCTGTCGGCGGGAAGCCGGTCAATCTGGCGTGATTAGTCAGAGGGGTCGGATGCCCGGCCCACGGGCTCGCGGCGTGCTCGCGTCAGCTCGGCGCGGGCCCCGAGCTCGGCGTCGGGCGGGTAGGCGACCTCGACGAGCGTGAGCCCTCTCGCCGCCACCACCGGAAACGCGTTGGCCTTCACGGCGGCGTTAAGGATGCGCGTGAGCTCGTCGTGCTCGAGCTTGCCGAGCCCCATGGCGACTGCCGCGCCCACGAGTGCCCGCACCATCGAGTGGCAAAACGCGTCCGCCCGTACCGTGGCGATCAGCACACCCTCGGCATCCCGCGTCCACTCGTAGTCGAGCAGAGTGCGAATGGTGGTCGCGCCCTCGCGCGGTTTACAGAAGGCGGCAAAGTCATGCAGGCCGCGCAGACTGCGGGCAGCAGCATCCATCGCCGCCTCATCAAGCGCGTTGGGATGCCACAGCGTGTGCGCCCGTCGGCGCGGGTCATGGCCACTCGTGGCGTCGGCAATGCGGTACTCGTAACGACGCCAGAGCGGCGAGAAGCGCGCGTCAAACCCTTCCGGGGCGAGGGTCACGCGCGAGATCACCACGTCAGGCGCTGTCGCGCTGATGATGCCGTTGAGGCGTCGCGTCAACGACTCTTCCGTCGTGCCCCCGCGTCGGGCCGCCGCAATGGCACGCCACTGGTGCGGCGTCAGATCGATGTGCGCGACTTGGCCCGTGGCGTGCACTCCCGCGTCGGTGCGACCCGCAACGACAAGGCGAACTTCGAGATCGGGATGCCGTACGAGCGTCGCAATCGCGTCTTCGATGACCTCTTGCACCGTGCGCAATCCGGGTTGCTTGCTCCAGCCAGAGAATGCCGTGCCGTCATAGGCGATATCGAGCCGCAGGCGCACAGTCTCCACAACCGCTCAGTGTACGGCGAGGAGTTTGACCCACGGCGCGCGGGGCGCGACGCTAGAACAACCATGTCGGCCATCTCCACGAGCACTGTCGCCCGCGATCGCCTCCCCGGCCTCGACGGCCTGCGCGCTCTGGCGATCGTTCTCGTGCTTGCGTACCACCTCTTTCCGGGGCTCGCACCGGGCGGATTCATCGGCGTCGACGTGTTCTTCGTCGTGAGCGGCTATCTCATTACGGCCCTCCTCATCGCCGAGCATCGCGAGCACGGACGCATTTCGCTCGGCCGATTCTGGGCGCGTCGTGCTCGCCGCCTGCTGCCCGCCCTCATCGTCGTCGTCGGGCTTTCGTCGGCCGTCGCAGCGCTCATCGGGGGCGACATTCTCGTTGGCATCGGGTGGCAGCTGGCCGGAGTGCTCACCTTCAGTAGCAACTGGTGGTCGATTGCGCAGGGCGCGAGCTACCTCGACCAGACCAGCCCCGATCTCTTTCGGCACGCCTGGTCACTCGCGGTGGAGGAGCAGTTCTACCTGGTGTGGCCTCTCGCCATGATCCTGTTGCTGTTTCTTCCCCTTCGCTGGCTGCGCGTGGCGGTGCCGCTCGCCCTCGCGGTCGTCGCGGCCGTGGCCATGGCTGTGCTCGCGGGTGACCCGGTGGTGGATCCCGCTCCGGCTTCGGTCGCCTACCTCTCGACGCTCACGCACGGCTTTGGGTTGCTGGTCGGGGCGGGCGTGGCGCTTTCCCGTGAACCGATGCGCGAGCGGGCATCCGCCCCCCGCACGGCTGGCTGGCTGGCCGACCTCGGCGCCCTTGTTGCCACCAGCGGGCTGCTCGCACTTGCGTGGGTGCTGTCGATCGATGCCGCCGTTACCTATCGC
>JBJOPU010000054.1:0-7636 GCA_046050505.1 Actinomycetota bacterium | reverse complement strand
GTGTCATCCCGCTCGGCGGGGTCGGCGAGATCGGTCGCAACATGACCGTCTACGAGATGGATGGCAAGTTGCTCGTCATCGACTGCGGGGTGCTCTTTCCTGAAGAGACCCAGCCCGGTGTCGACCTGATTTTGCCCGACTTCGACCCCATTCGTGACCGACTCGACGACATTCTCGCGGTCGTGCTCACGCACGGGCATGAAGACCACATAGGCGCGGTTCCCTACCTGCTGCGCATGCGACACGACATCCCGATCCTGGGGTCGACGCTCACGCTCGCGTTCATTGAGGCCAAGCTCAAAGAGCACCGCATTCAGCCGTATACGCACACGGTGAAAGAGGGCCAGGTCGAGCAGCTCGGGCCGTTCGCGCTCGAGTTCATCGCGGTCAACCACTCGATTCCGGATGCCCTCGCCATCGTCGTGCAGACCGCCGCGGGCACCGTGCTGCACACGGGCGACTTCAAGATGGACCAGTTGCCTCTCGACGACCGCATTACCGACCTGCGTGCCGTCGCTCGCTGGGGCGAGAAAGGCGTCGACCTCGTCTTGAGCGACTCGACCAACGCCGACGTTCCCGGCTTTACGGCGCTCGAGCGCGACATCGGGCCCGTGCTCGAGAACGTCATCGCTCGCGCGCCGCGCCGCGTCATTGTCGCGAGTTTCTCGAGCCACGTGCACCGCGTGCAGCAGGTTCTCGACGCTGCCCACGCCAACGGGCGCAAGGTCGCCCTCATGGGCCGCAGCATGGTGCGCAACATGACGATCGCGGCCGACTTGGGCTTCTTGAAGGTGCCCGACGACATCCTCATCGATCACAAGAAGGCCGCCAACCTGCCCGACGACCAGATCGTTTACATGTCGACGGGCAGCCAGGGCGAGCCCATGGCCGTGCTCGCGCGCATGGCCAACCTCGAGCACCAGATCGAGATCGGTTCGGGCGACACCGTCATCCTCGCCTCGAGCCTGATCCCCGGTAACGAGAACGCTGTCTACCGCGTCATCAACGGGCTCATGAAGCTCGGCGCCAAGGTGGTGCACAAGGGCACCGCTCGCGTGCACGTCTCGGGCCACGCCTCGGCGGGCGAACTTCTCTACTTCTACAACGTGCTCAAGCCCAAGAACGTCATGCCCGTGCACGGCGAGCAGCGTCACCTTGTGGCTAACGCCGAGCTCGCGATCGCCACCGGGGTTCCCGAGCAGAACGTGCTCGTCGCCGACAACGGCTCGGTCGTCGATCTGCGTGACGGCGTCGCCCGCGTCGTCGGTCAGCTCGACATCGGTTTCGTCTATGTCGACGGATCGACGGTCGGCGAAATCACCGACGCCGACCTCAAAGACCGCCGCATCCTCGCCGAAGAAGGCTTCATTTCGATCTTTGTGGCCATGGATGCTCAGACCGGCAAGGTCGTCGTCGGCCCCGAGATTCACGCGCGCGGGTTCGCCCCCGACGAAGCGATCTTCGACGACGTGAAGCCGCAGATCATCAAGGCGCTCGCCGAGGCCGCCTCGAATGGCACGCGCGACACGCACGCCTTCAGTCAGGTCGTGCGCCGCACGGTTGGACGCTGGGTCAACACCCAACACCGTCGTCGCCCGATGATCGTGCCGGTCGTAATCGAGGCGTAGCGGCCTCGATCACCAGGCGGTAGAAATGGCCATGTCGCCCGGTGGTCCCTCGTACTAGGGTTGCGCCATGAGCAGATCCCTCAGTTCTCTCCGTCTTGCATTCGTCGCCGGAGCGATCTCGCTCACCGTGCTCGCGGGGTGCACGCCGACTCCGTCGCCCGCGCCCAGCGCGTCGCCCTCGAGCGCCCCCGAAGCATCTTCGTCGGCCGAGCCCGAAGCGCCGAGCCGCCCGGCACTCGCCGACCTCGTGCTGAGTTCAGAAGGCCTCGGCCCGATGCTGTTTGGGGTCACTCCCGAGACAGATCCGGCACTACGCATCGTCCAGTTCGATCCCATCGCGTGCACCGACGCCGTCACCGGGTTTGAGATGGGAATCGTCGCTGGCGATGAGTTTGCGGGGGGCTGGTTCGTCGACCCGTTCTACGAGCTTCCGCCCACTCCTGAGACCAATGGTCAGCCTTTCGGCATCAGCGTCGACGAGGCCGCGGGCAACGTGCTCCAGCGCGTTGACCTCTACACCGGCGACATTCCCACCGATGGTGGCGTTCGCATTGGGGATGACCGCGCTGACGTGCTCGCCGGCCACCCCAGCGCGGCTCTCGTCTCGGGCGGCCTCACCGACGTCTATGTCGTCACTGGAACGAAGGGCATCCTGCAGATTGAGGTCGCGACGCGGGCGACGCCGGAGAACGACGCGTACTGGGGCTCGTCCGGTATCCCCGATGGTCAGGTGTTGTACATCCATGCGGTAAAGACGTCACTCGGCGTGTTCTCGGTAGCGGGCAGCGGCAACATCGCCGGAGGCTGCAACTTCGGCTAGACGGCCACACGGTTCGCACGCGCGAGAGCGTGTCGCCCGCGCTCGTGTCGCACGTGCGCGGGTACCGTGGGCGCATGGCATCGAGCACACGGTCGTCGTCGCGCCCTCGCGCCGCTTCGTCGCGCTCGGGGAGCGCTCGCGGGGGTAACTCGCGCACGCAAGCAACGAAGAAGCTACCGAGTTCGGTCGAACCCGAGCAGGGCATCCTGGCGCGCGCCTGGATGGGCATGGCCCACGTCACGGGAGGCATGTTCCGCGTCTTGGGCCGTGAGACGCTCGCGAAAGACGAGCGACGCGACGGCGTGCCGTTCTTCATCGTCGTGCTCTCGATCGTCGGTGCGATTGTCGAGTGGTTCTTCGCGACCGACCCGGTGGCCGTCGCCCTCAACGCCTGGACGTTTGGCGGTCTCGTGGGCCGCGTGTCGTTCGCGATGCCCGTCATCATGCTCGTGTTCGCGGGCTGGCTCTTCCGCCACCCGGCGAGCGTGCACGACAACACGCGCATTGGCATTGGGCTTGGCCTTTTGATCGCGAGCGTGAGTGCCCTGTGCCACATCGCTCTCGGGGCTCCGCAGCCCGCCTTTCCTCCGCTGGCCCTCGCGCAAGCAGGCGGCATCGTCGGGTGGGTGCTCGGCGGAGTGTTGCTGTTCGCGACCGTCTACATCGCGGTTCCCGCTCTCGTTCTGCTCGCTGCGCTCTCGGTGCTCATCATGACCAAGACGCCGCCGAACCGTATCGGCGACCGCTTGCGCGAGCTGTACAGCTACCTCTTTGGCGCCGAACTCGCCCCGCGCGAGCCGAAGCAGAAGGCCGAGCCGGAGGAGGTCGAGTTTGGGTCGCTCACTGACTTAGGGCTCGACATGAACGACTCGACCTCGATGCCGTGGTGGCGAAAAGGCAAGTCGACGCGCGAGGCCGAGGCGTTCGACAGCCCCGTTGAACGCGCCGGGGTGACCGATGTCATCGACCCCGCCGACCGCGCCGCCGTCACCGAGAACCTCGACGACGTGCTCTCGGCGGCCGAGCAAGCCGTCCGCCGCTTTACCGGCGAGGTGGATGCCGCGCCCTCCGGCCGCGAGCCGCTCGCGCCTGCCGTGCTGCCCGGTTTCGCCACCACCGCGAGCGAGAAGGGAGCGGCCGGCGAGTTCAGCACGCCGCCCGCCGGGCGTTCTGGCGGCACCAAGCCGTACCGCTTGCCCGCAGCATCACTGCTCGCCCCCGGAGACCCGCCTAAGTCAAAGTCGGCCGCCAACGACTCGGTCGTTGCGGCGATCACCGAGGTGCTCGAGCAGTTCCAGGTTGACGCTCGCGTCACGGGCTTTAGTCGCGGTCCAAGTGTCACGCGCTACGAGATCGAACTCGGCCCCGGCGTCAAGGTTGAGCGGTTTACGGCGCTGACCAAGAACATCTCGTATGCCGTCGCGAGCAACGAGGTGAATATCCTCTCGCCCATTCCGGGCAAGAGCGCGATTGGCGTCGAGATTCCGAATGTCGACCGCGAGATCGTCAGCCTCGGCGACGTGCTTCGGTCGAGCGCGGCGTCGAAGGCCCTGCACCCGATGACGATCGGCGTCGGCAAAGACGTCGAGGGTGGTTACCTCGTGGCGAATCTCGCCAAGATGCCGCACTTGCTCGTCGCTGGCTCGACCGGCTCGGGCAAGTCGAGCTTCGTCAACTCGATGATCACGAGCGTGCTCATGCGTGCCAAGCCCGCCGAAGTGCGCATGGTGCTCGTCGACCCGAAGCGCGTCGAGCTCGCGGCTTATCAGGGCGTGCCCCACCTCATCACTCCCATCATCACGAACCCCAAGAAGGCGGCCGAGGCGCTGCAGTGGGTCGTGAAAGAGATGGACATGCGCTATGACGACCTCGCGTCGTTTGGTTTTCGGCACATCGACGACTTCAACCGGGCCGTGCTCGCGGGCGAGATCGTGCTGCCCGAGGGCAGCAAGCGCCAACTGCAGCCCTACCCCTACCTGCTCGTCGTTGTTGACGAGCTCGCCGACCTTATGATGGTCGCGCCGCGCGACGTCGAAGACTCGATCGTGCGCATCACGCAGCTCGCTCGTGCCTCGGGCATCCACCTCGTGCTCGCGACGCAGCGCCCGAGCGTCGACGTCGTGACGGGCCTCATCAAGGCCAACGTGCCGAGCCGCCTCGCGTTTGCGGTGTCGAGCATGACTGACAGTCGCGTGATTCTCGACCAGCCCGGTGCCGACAAGCTCATCGGCCAGGGCGACGCACTCTTCTTGCCCATGGGGGCGTCGAAGGCGATTCGCGTGCAAGGCGCGTGGGTCACCGAAGCCGAGATCGCCGCCGTTGTCGACCACGTCAAGAAGCAAGCGCTACCCGAGTACCGCAACGACGTGGCCGCCGAGGCGACAAAGCGCGAGATCGACGCCGACATCGGCGACGACCTCGAGGTGCTGCTCGCGGCTGCCGAGCTCGTCGTGAGCACCCAGTTCGGATCAACCTCGATGCTTCAGCGCAAGCTGCGCGTCGGTTTCGCGAAGGCTGGCCGATTGATGGACCTCCTCGAGTCGCGCGAGATCGTCGGCCCCTCGGAGGGCTCCAAGGCGCGCGACGTGCTCGTGAGCCCCGACCAGCTTCCTGAGGTGCTCGCCCGACTTCGGGGTGAGGATGCTGCGCCCGCGTCCCGTGCCGGCGACGACGACCCCGTCGCCCGCATGACCCAGGGCTATCCTGAAGAGCACGCGCCGTCTGACGACGACGCGTGGCAGTTGACAGACCGCGAGTAAGGCCGTGTCGCCTCGCCGCGTGATCCCGAGTAGGAGGCCTGTGTGACCGAATCTGAGGCCCGCGCCCGGTCGTACTCGTTGCGAGGGCGCGTCGTGCGGGCGGGCGACACCCCCGCGAGCAGCGGAAACTTGGCGAACATCATCACGTTGGTGCGCATCCTGCTCGCCCCGGTCTTCGTGGTGTTGCTCGTACTCGATGGCGGCGCCGACGGTTCGCTGCGGGTTGCGGCCGCCCTGCTCTTTATCGTCGCGATCGCAACGGATGGCGTCGATGGCATGCTCGCGCGACGCCGTAACCTCGTGACCGACCTGGGCATTTTGCTCGACCCGATCGCCGACAAGCTGCTCACGGGTGCCGCGCTCGTGATGCTCGCTGTGCTCGCTGAACTGCCGGTCTGGGTCGTCGTGGTCATTCTGGTGCGCGAGTGGGGCATCACGCTCTTCCGTTTCCTCATGCTGCGCGACCGGGTGATTCCGGCCTCGCGCGGGGGCAAGCTCAAGACCGTCGTGCAGGCCGTTGCCATCTCGCTAGCCTTGCTGCCGCTGTGGAATCTCTTCGGCGACTGGGTGCACGACGTCAACATCGTGCTCATGTCGGCCGCGCTGGTGTTGACCGTCGTCACGGGAATCGACTATCTCGTGCAGGCCTGGCGCCAGAACCGCGGCCTCCGCGTGTGACGTCGCCGTCAGGTGGTGACCGAACCGCGCAGCTGATCTCTGATCTGACGGATGCGGGGCTCACGCTCGCGGTCTCCGAGTCGCTCACCGGGGGAGCGGTCGTCGCCGAACTCATCCGCATTCCCGGTGCCTCGCTTGTCGTCCGCGGCGGGATTGTGGCCTATGACACCGCGCTCAAGCACAGCCTCTTGGGCGTCTCGGCGGAGCTGCTCGCTGCGCACGGCCCCGTGCACGGTGAGGTGGCCGCGGCCATGGCCGAGGGTGTGCGGTCGGCGCTGGCGGTAGACGGGCATCCGGCTGATGTCGGCCTCGCAACGACAGGAGTGGCCGGGCCCGACCCACAAGGCGCTTCTCCTGTGGGCCTTATTTGTGTCGCGGTGGCGGATGCTGCGGGCACCATCGTGCGTGAGCACCGGTTCTCGGGTGACCGTGCCGCCATCCGCGCCGCTGCCGTTGACGCGGTCTTGACCTTGCTGACCCAGCGACTCGAATCGTCAGCATGATGTCGCGCTATCGGGAATGCCATGGCTGACAGTGGTGTTACAAACAGCAGACTGACAACGGCTCCTCAGGTGGGCACGGTTACAGTGGAGTAATCCGGTTCCGGTAGTGTTGCCGCCCGGCGAAAATCTGGCCGCGAGGCGAGTGAAAAGGAGGTCCCCATGGTTCTGGTTCGACAAGAAATTGGTGAGGTCCTCCGCGACGTGCGTTTGCAGAAGGGCCGCACGTTGCGACAGGTAGCGAGCCGCGCGAGTGTCGCGCTCGGTTACTTGAGTGAGGTTGAGCGCGGCCAAAAAGAGGCCTCGAGCGAGATCCTCGCGTCGGTCGCAGACGCGCTTGACACCCCGATTTCCCTCATTATGCGTGAGGTCGGCGACCGCTTGGCTGTCATCGAAGGCTTGAGTGTCGTGCCCGACACGTTGCCCGACGACCTGGTCGCGCAGTTCGACGCCGACCTGGCCATGCGCTAGCGCGCAGCCGATCGTGATCCGCGCGCGGTGACCCGCAGCGAATTTCTTCGCGCCATCGTCGACGAGTTTGGCGATGCCTACGGGCGTAGTCTCGTGCGCGACCTCGTGCTGTCGGCGCTCGGCGAGCGAACGGCCGACGAAGCTCTTGCTGCCGGTCTCGCGCCTCGAGAGGTGTGGCTGGCGCTGTGCGCGGCGATGGATGTTCCGCGCGAGCGTTGGTATGGCGCCGGGCGCCCCGAGCCGAAGCGGGTGTAGCTCGGCTTCCGTTGCTCGCGCATCGCGGAGCGACACGCCGCGCGGCAATCATTCGAACATGTGTTCGCTTCTCGCATAGACTCCTCCCCAGCGGCACTCGAACACGGGTCACTGCACGAGTTGCGCGTCACGCCCGAGAATGTCGGGCCTGGGGCGTACCGTCGGTCTCGTCGGCGATAGCCGTCACGCCTTGTCGTGATCCGTTCGGCCCTGCTCCATCGGCCGGACGAGGAGCGACAGAAGACAGGCACACCGCGCACGAGATGAAATAGGAGACCGCAATGCCCTCTGCAGCAGACCGCGAGAAAGCACTGGAAACCGCACTCGCCCAGATTGACCGTCAGTTCGGCAAGGGCAGCGTTATGCGCCTCGGCTCTGACGACCGTGCGCCGGTGGCGGTGATCCCGACCGGCTCGATCGCTCTCGACGTCGCGCTCGGCATTGGTGGGCTTCCGCGTGGCCGCATCATCGAGATCTACGGCCCTGAGTCGTCGGGCAAGACCACGCTCACGCTCCACGCCATTG